>CAYFYS010000400.1:0-2936 GCA_964347365.1 uncultured Rhodospirillaceae bacterium
AGCACACCGCGTCGGATCGTCCCGCCTTGCGCAGTAGAGCGCGTCCTTGCGGATATCGAAGTAGAAGGCCGACAGGTCCGATACGCAGAAACCGTGCAGGGCGGTGAACAGCCCGTGGAATTCGTAGCGTTCCAGGGATTGACGGACCAGCCGGTCAAGCTCCCACAGCCGGTGCAGTACCCAGCGTTCGAGCTCCGGCATGGACGCGACTTCCACGCGCTCGCTGTCCTGGAAACCGGCGAGGTTGCCCAGCAGGTAGCGCATCGTGTTGCGGACCCGCCGGTAGGCCTCGACATTCTGTTCGATGATGTTGGCCCCGATCCGCAGATCCTCGGAGTAGTCGGAGGCGACCACCCACAGGCGCAGAATGTCGGCGCCGTATCTTGCGATCACCTCCTGCGGCGAGACGACGTTGCCCAACGACTTCGACATCTTGCGGCCATGTTCGTCGAGTACGAACCCGTGGGTCAGCACCCCGTCATAGGGTGCGCGGCCGCGCGTGCCGCAAGCCTCCAGAAGCGAGGAATGAAACCAGCCACGATGCTGGTCCGAGCCTTCGAGATACAACGCCGCCGGCCATCGCAGGTCGGGGCGGGTTTCCAGGGTGAAGCTGTGCGAGGCGCCGGAATCGAACCACACATCGAGGATGTCCCGCACCTGATCGAAGTCGTCCGGATCGTAGTCATCGCCCAGGAAGCGCTGCGGCGGGCTCTCGAACCAGGTATCCGCCCCCTCGGCCTCGACCGCAGCGACGACGCGCTCGAGCACCGCCGGGTCGCGCAGCGGCTCGCCGGTTTTCTTGTCGACGAAGACCGTGATCGGCACCCCCCAGGCACGTTGGCGCGAAACGCACCAGTCGGGCCGCGCCGCGATCATGCCGCGCAGCCGGTTCCGCCCGCTCTCGGGGTAGAACGCCGTCCTGTCAATGGCGGCCAACGCCTTGTCCCGCAGCGCGTTGCGCGCCATGCCGATGAACCATTGCGGCGTGGTGCGGAAGATCAACGGCTTCTTCGACCGCCAGGAGTGTGGATAGGCGTGCTTCACACGCCCGCGGGCCAGGAGCCCGCCGGCGTCGTTCAACGCATCGGCGACCGCTGCGTCCACTTTGTAGACGTGCTGTCCGGCGAACAGCGGCACATGGTCGTGGAACAGGCCGTCGTCATCGACGGTATGGGGCACTTCGAGCCCGTAGGCGCGCCCGAGCTCGAAATCCTCCGCGCCGTGGCCGGGCGCGGTGTGCACGAAGCCCGTCCCCTGTTCGACGGTGACGTGATCGCCGGGGAGCAGCGGGACGTCGAAGTCGTAGCTCCGGCCGTGCAGCGGGTGGCGGCAGATAGTGCCCGCCAGCGCGTCGCCCGGCAGGGTGGCGAGCGTCCGGGCGCCGGTGATGCCGACCGCCGCGAACACCGTTTCGGCGAGGTCGGCGGCCAGCACGACCCGTTCGCCCACGACCGCCAGGCTGTCCTGGGAGGTCCCCGTCACCTCGACCACCGCATAGTCGATCGCCTCGCCATAGGCGACCGCGCGGTTGCCCGGGATGGTCCAGGGCGTGGTGGTCCAGATCAGGACCGACGCGCCGGCGAGCGCCGGATCTCCGGCGCGTGCGATCGGAAACCGGGCGTGGATCGTCGTCGAGACGTGGTCGAGATACTCGACCTCTGCCTCGGCCAGGGCGGTCTTTTCCACCACCGACCACAGGACTGGCTTGGCACCCTGATAAAGGCCGCCATTGAGCAGGAACTTGCCCAGCTCGCGCACGATCTGGGCTTCGGCGGAAAACGACATCGTGGTGTAGGGCCGCCGCCAGTCTCCGATCACCCCGAGGCGCTCGAACTCTGCGCGCTGGACCTCGATCCAGTGCGCGGCGAACTCGCGGCATTCGCGTCTGAACTCGATCAGCGGGACGGCGTCCTTGTCCCGCCCGTCCTTGCGGTATTTCTCCTCGATCGGCCATTCGATCGGCAGTCCGTGACAGTCCCAGCCCGGCACAAAATTGGCGTCCCACCCGAGCATCTGCCGGGACCGGTTGATGACGTCCTTGAGGATCTTGTTGAGCGCATGGCCGATATGGAGATGGCCGTTCGCGTAGGGCGGTCCGTCGTGGAGGATGAACTTCCTGCATCCACGGGCGGCCTCGCGCTGTCGCCCGTAGAGGTCCTCCGCCTGCCAGCGCGCGAGGATCTCGGGTTCGCGCTGGGGCAGCCGGGCCCGCATGGCGAACCCGGTCTTGGGCAGGAACACCGTCGGACGGTAATCGGTGGTCATCGCAGCCCCTGTACCGGCAGCGCAGGTGTTGCCGCATCGGGCGGTGCGCGCAGATCGCCCGCCTTAATGCGTTCCAGCAAGGCGCGCGATGCCATGCTGTCCTTGGCGATCTGCTCGCGCAGCTCGGACACGCCGGCGAACCTGCGCTCGGGCCGGATATACTCGACCAGAGCGACGCGCAGCAGCCGGTCGTAGATGTCCTCGGTGAAATCCAGGATATAGGTCTCCAGACCCAGCCTGTCGCCGTCGAAGGTGGGACGCCAGCCGAGATTGGCACAACCCATGTACCAGCGCGTTGCGTCGTGCTCCTCGATCCCCACCCAGACGGCGTAGACGCCCAACGCCGGCTGGACGTAGTCCTCCAGCGACAGGTTGGCCGTCGGAAAGCCGATCTGGCGGCCGCGCCGGTCGCCCTGGAGGACCCGGCCCTCAATCTCGAAACAGCGGCCCATCAGCACCGCCGCCCTGGCCGGGTCGCCTTCCCGCAGCGCCGCGCGGATGTTGGTCGAGGAATAGATCGTCCCGTCGGGACCGCTGACCGGCGCGACGACCGTGAAACCGATGCCGTCGGTTTCAGCCCATGCGCGCAGGGTTTCGACGTCGCCCTTGCGACCCTGGCCGAAGACGAAGTCGTAACCGACGCTGAGATGGCGCGCCCCCAGCCCCTGGAC
>CAYFYS010000401.1:0-2931 GCA_964347365.1 uncultured Rhodospirillaceae bacterium
GGAGAGAATTTCGGTGTAAAAGCGCTGGCAGACTTCGCCGTGGCCGCGCTCGGCGTTGCGCTGGTGACCCGATCAGGCGCTGGGGTCCCATGAACGGCCATCGTCTTTTCCTGGCCGCATCCCCGCTGATCTTTGCCCTGACCTGGAGCACCGGCAACATTTTCACCAAGCTCGGCATGCCCCATGTCGAGCCGCTGACCTTCCTTGCGCTGCGGTTCTCGTGCGCCACGCTGATCCTTGCCGGCATCGCCTGGATCGCGCACGCTCCCTGGCCCCGCACGCTCGGCGAGGCGGGCCACATCGTCGCGGCCGGCTTTCTGTTCCATGCCGGCTATCTGTGGTCGGTGTTCGTTGCCATCGACGAGGGAGTGGCCACGGGCACGCTGGCGCTAATCACGGGATTGCAGCCGCTTCTGACGGCGCTGATCGTCGGCCGGGCGCTCGGTGAGCGGGTCGGCTGCCGGCAATGGCTCGGGCTAGCGCTGGGTTTCGCCGGGGTCGCCATGGTGGTCTGGCGCAAGGTCGCCATCGCCGAGGGCACCGGTCTCGGCATGGTCCTGGGCGTGGTCGGGATGGCCTCGTTGACCGCCGGGGCGATCTACCAGAAGCGGTTCTGCGCGGACATGGATCTGCGCAGCGGCACCGCGCTGCAGCAGGGGATGAATGCGCTGGCGACGCTGGGTCTGGTCCTGGTTCTGGAAACCAGGACGATCGCATGGACGGGCGAGCTGGTGCTGTCGATTGGCTGGCTGGTAATCGTACTCACGGTCGGCGCCTATAACCTGCTCTACTACCTGCTGCGGCTCGGCCAAGCCTCGCGCGTGGCAAGCCTGTTCTACCTCACCCCGCCGGTAACTGCGGTGATGGGCTATTTCATGTTCGCAGAGACCATGGCCGGGCTGGCGCTGGTCGGCATGGCGGCCGCAGTGCTGGGCTTCGCGCTCGCCTCGCGATGAGGACGAAGATCCGCTTCGAAGGGCGCGGCGATGTCTGGGTGTTCGCCTACGGCTCCTTGATGTGGGATCCGGGCTTCAGCTTCGCAGACGCGGTCACGGCGCGGTTATGGGGCTATCACCGCGCGTTCTGCGTCGACTCTTTGATCTATCGCGGCACGCCAAGCGCGCCGGGCCTCGTGCTGGGGCTCGACCGCGGCGGTTCGTGCACCGGTATCGCCTACCGGATCGCGGCGCGCGAGCGCGCGGCGGCCGCGCACGCCCTTAGTGAGCGCGAACTCGCCGAGGACATCTATTTCTGTCGCCCGGCAACGCTCGGGACCGCCGCCGGGCGCGTGCGCGGCCATGCCTTCATAGTCGACCGCAGCGGGCCGTTCTACGCCGGCGCGCTGGGGATCGAGGACAAGGCGGCGCGGATCGCGGTCTGCCGCGGCGCGCGCGGCACCAATCTCGACTATCTGTTGGAAACCGCCGCCCGCCTCGCCGCTCTCGGCATCGCCTGCCGCGAAGTCGATGCGCTTCTGAGCCGGCTTGGCTAGGATATCGCGATGACGGGGCGGTCGGATATGCCCGCGCGGGCGCATTACGATTACATCATCATCGGTGGCGGATCGGCCGGCTGCGTGTTAGCGAACCGGCTGAGCGCGGTGCCCTCTGTCGAGGTGCTGCTGATCGAGGCGGGCGAGGACTTCCCGCCGGGCACGGAGCCGGTCGAGCTGCGTGATACCTTCGCCGGTGCGGCTCACGGCAATGACCGCTTCGTCTGGCCGGACCTTGCCGCGCGCTTCGAGCCGCGGCCGGGCAATGCCCCCGATGCGCGCCCGCGCCGACGCTATATCCAGGGCCGGGTCATGGGTGGCGGCTCTTCGGTCAACGGCATGGTCTCCAACCGCGGGCTGCCGAGTGATTACGCCGACTGGGTCGCGCGTGGCGCCGAGGGCTGGGCATGGCCCGACGTGCTGCCCTATTTCATCAAGCTGGAGACCGACGTTGACCGCGGCGGTTCGCTCCACGGCACCGACGGGCCGGTGCGGATCAGCCGCATCCCCGAGACCCGATGGCCTGGCTTTTCGACCGCCTTCACGGCCGCCGCCGCGGCCGAGGGGTTCCGCAACCTCGAAGATCAGAACACCGCCTTCGAGAACGGGTATTTCCCGATCGCGGCGTGTACCGACGACGAGCGCCGCATCTCCACGGCGACCGCCTATCTGACCGCCGAAATCCGCGCTCGGCCGAACCTCACCATCCGGCCGCAGACGGTCGTGGAACGCCTGTTGTTCGACGGCCGGAGGGTGACCGGCGTCAGGGCGCACATTGGGGCCCGGGTGCATGAGATCCGCTCTGGAGAGGTGGTGGTGTGCGCCGGCGCGCTCCACTCGCCGTGCCTGCTGTTGCGCTCGGGGCTGGGGCCCGCTGCCGAGTTGTCGGCGCTCGGCATCGCGGTCGTCCACGACCTGCCCGGTGTCGGCAAGCATCTCATGGAGCATCCGGGTGTCAATTTCGGAGCCACCATGAAGCCCGGCGCGCGGTTGCGACCGGGCCAGCGCCGGCCGTTTTACGCGGGGCTGCGCTATTCGTCCGGGCTGGAGGGCTGCCCGGACGGCGACATGTATCTGATCCCGATGAACAAGTCGGCCTGGCATGCGGTCGGCGACCGGCTCGCGCTGATCATGGCGTGGGTCAACAAATCCTATTCGACGGGCGAGGTCCGGCTGTCTTCGGCCGATTGGCGGGCCGCGCCGGTGGTCGATTTCAACATGTGCTCGGACGAGCGCGACCTGGTGCGCCTGGTCGCGGGTACCCGGCTGATGGCCCGGCTCGCCGCACATCCGGCCATCGCGGAGGCGGCCCATGAGATCTTTCCCGTAAGCTACGGCGAGCGGGCGCGCCGGGTGGCGGTCTACAGCCGCTACAACCGGTTCCAGACGCTGCTCGGTGCCACGCTCATGGACGCCGCGGCGCCCATCCGGCGCTGGTT
>CAYFYS010000402.1:0-2919 GCA_964347365.1 uncultured Rhodospirillaceae bacterium
GGGATCCGGTATGTTGTGCGTATACAGGCTGCGGCCGAGTACGGTGTCGTCGATGTCGTCGGGGTCGATATCGCCCGCCGCCGCCCGGCGGGCCAGGGTGCGCGCGGCATGGGTGATCTCCTGCCGCCCGCCGTAGCTGATCGCGACGATCAGGGTCAGGCTGCGGTTGCGCCGCGTGCGCAGTTCGGCCATCTCGATCAGGGAGACGATATCTCCGGCCAGCCGTTCACGGTCGCCGATGAAGCGGATGCGTACGCCTTCCCGGTCGAGCTCGCCGATCTCGCGGCGGAGGTAGAAGCGCAGCAGGCCCATGAGATCGGTGATTTCGGTCTTCGGCCGCTTCCAGTTCTCGTTGGAGAAGCCGTAAAGCGTCAGATAGGAGATGCCCAGATCGATGGCACTCCTGACCGCGATCCTGACCGCCTCTGCGCCCTGCTGATGACCGGCTACCCGCGGCAGTTTGCGCGCCTTTGCCCATCGTCCGTTGCCATCCATGATGACCGCCACATGGACGGGTGAGGACGGAGAATTGGCGTGTGAGGGGGCAGCTTCCATCGAAGTCAGACCTGCATTATTTCCTTTTCCTTCGTCGACAGAGTCTCGTCGATAACCCTGGTCGTCGAATTGGTCAGCTCCTGGATCTCTTCCGACCAGGCCCGTTGATCGTCCTGGGATATCTCGCCCGCTTTTTCCATCCTTCTCAGCTTTTCGATACCGTCGCGGCGGACGTTGCGTGCCGCCACGCGCGCCTGTTCGGCGTATTTGTTGGCGACCTTGGTCATTTCGACCCGACGCTCCTCGGTGAGCTGCGGGATCGGTACCCGCACGAGGCTGCCTTCGGTCTGCGGGTTCAGGCCGAGCCCGGAATCGCGCACGGCCTTCTCGACCGCGCCCGCCAGGCCCTGATCCCACACCTGTACCGTCAGCATTCTGGAATCCGGCACGCCGATCGTGCCCACCTGGTTGATCGGCATCTTGCTGCCATAGGCAGGGACCATCACCGGCTCCAGGAGGGCAGCCGACGCCCGGCCAGCCCGCAGTCCTGCCAGCTCCCGCTTGAGCGCTTCGATCGCACCGTTCATCCGCCGTTCGATGTCGGCGATGTCAGGTTCGGCCATGGCTCTATTTTCCCCTCGCAAATGATGGTAAACGTCCCGTTACCGGCCACGATATCGGCGAGCGCACCCGGATTCTGCAACGAAAACACTAGAATCGGAATTTTGTTTTCTCGCGCCAGGGACACTGCCGAGGCATCCATCACCTTCAGATCGCGGGAAAGCACCTCCAGGTAGTCCAGGCGTTCGTAGCGCACGGCATCGGGCGCCGTCTTGGGATCGGACGAGTAGACTCCATCGACCTGGGTGCCCTTGAACAGCGCATCACAGCCCATCTCGGAAGCCCGCAACGCCGCCGCGGTGTCGGTGGTGAAGAACGGATTACCAGTGCCGGCAGCGAAGATGACTACCCGTCCCTTCTCCATATGGCGGATCGCGCGACGCCGTATGTAGGGCTCGCACACCGATTCGATGGGTACGGCGGACTGCACGCGGGTCTTCACACCGTGGCATTCGAGAACGCCCTGCAGCGCCAGGGCGTTGATCACCGTCGCCAGCATGCCGATGTAGTCCGCGGTCGCCCGTTCCATGCCTTGGGAGGCGCCGGAAACCCCGCGGAAGAAATTGCCGCCGCCGATGACCACGCACAGCTCCACCCCCAGCCCGACGACGGATCGGATCTCCTCCGCGATCCGATCGAGTGTCCTGGCGTGGAGGCCGAACTGTCCCGGCCCCATGAGAGCTTCGCCCGAGAGCTTCAGCAGGATCCGACGGTAGGTCACGCCCGGACGTCCTCGACGCGATGACGGGTTGCGGACCAGTTTCGACTCAGCGTTCCAGCGTCGCTGCGACCTCGGCTGCAAAATCTTCCTGCTTGCGCTCTATGCCCTCGCCCAGGGCGAAGCGGACGAACCCTTTGACGACGATCGGAGCGTCGATCTCCTCGGCCAGCCTCTCGATCGCCGCGGCGACTTTGCTCTCACCATCGATCACGAAAATCTGCTCGACCAGCACCGATTCCTCGAAAAACTTGCGCAGCCGGCCTTCGACCATCTTCTCGATGATGTTCTCCGGTCGGCCGCTCGCCCGGGCCTGCTCGCTGAGCACGGCACGCTCGCGCTCAAGCGCTGCCGCATCGACGTCATCGATCGTGGTCCATTGCGGGTTCGTCGCCGCTATGTGCATCGCAAGCTGCTTGGCGAGCGCGCTCAGCCGTCCGGAATCGCCGGAGGACTCCAGCCCGACCAGGACCGCAATCCGGCCCAGACCGGCCGCCACCGCGTTGTGCACATAGCTGCCGATCACGCCGTTCCCGACCGACAAGGTCTCCACCCGGCGGAGCGACATGTTCTCGCCGATCCTAGCGATCAGATCGGTCAGTGCCGCGCCAACCGTCTTGTCCTCGCCGATCGACACCTCGGCCAGCGTTTTGACTCCGCCCGGCGTGTCGCAGGCAAGCGATGTCACCGTGGCCACGAAATCCTGAAATTCCCGGTTGCGGCCGACAAAATCGGTTTCGGCGTTGACCTCCACCACAGCGCCGCGCCGGTCCTTCGCGACGGCTGCGACCAGACCCTCGGCCGCGACCCGGCCGGCCTTCTTCACCGCGGCCGCCAACCCCTTCTTGCGCAGCCAGTCGACAGCGGCGTCCATGTCCGCGCCGCTTTCGGTCAACGCCATCTTGCAGTCCATCATGCCCGCGCCGGTCCTCTCGCGGAGCGCCTTGACAAGACTTGCAGAAATTTGCGCCATGGTATCCTCGCTGAACCGCGCGAGCCCGGATGCGGCCGCGCCTGTTGCCCTGCACGCGACGGGATGCTCCGCCGGCCGTCAACCGGCCTCCCGATCGGGTTGCGGTGCGTCC
>CAYFYS010000403.1:0-2899 GCA_964347365.1 uncultured Rhodospirillaceae bacterium
GGAAAAGTGCTGGGGCAGACCGATCGCATCATCCCCGCGCGGACGCCCGTGCGGTAAGATGAAGCGACCGCGGCGGGCCGGCCTGCCGCGTGTCGTTCTCGGGCCGGGTATTGCGCGAAGGTGGTGTGAAAGGATGAAGGCGCAGGACCTGCCCACGGAAGTCGTCGATCGGGCGGCCCATCATGCCGCGGTATGCCATCTGCGCGCGGCCGGGGTCCGGCTGCCGACTTTCCGCGAACTCGCCGACCCGTTGTCGATACCCCCTGCCATGACGGCCGAGGCCGCGCGGCGCGATCCGGCCGAACCTGGCACGGCCAATCTTTTCCGGGTCCACTGGTTCAATGGCGAGGGCGGCAGGGGCACCGTGAAGACGCCGGGTTTCATCGTCCTCGATCGCCGGCTCAGCGGGGTTGCGGCGCCGATCGCGGTCGCGCTGGGCGACCGGTTCCCGATGATCGGCGCCCACAAGGTGCTGGCCGCCTATGCCTGCCTCGTCTCGCGGCTGATTACCGGCCGGTTCGACCCGGGGCGCGACCGCGCGATCTGGCCCTCGACCGGAAACTACTGCCGCGGCGGGGTGGCGATCGGGCGCATCCTCGGCTGTCGATCGGTCGCGGTGCTGCCCGAAGGCATGAGCGCGGAACGCTTCGCGTGGTTGCAGCGCTGGATCAACCGGCCCGAGGACATCATCCGCACGCCCGGCTCGGAGAGCAACGTCAAGGAGATCTACGAGGCCTGCGATTCGCTCGCTGCCGAGCCGACCAACGTGATCCTGAACCAGTTTTCCGAATTCGCCAACTATCTTGCTCATTACCGCTGCACCGGGCCTGCGCTGGCACGCATCCTCGAGCATCTCGGCGCGGACGATCCCGATCTCGCACCGGCTGCCTTCGTCGCCGGGACCGGCTCGGGCGGGACGCTGGCTGCGGGCGATCATCTGAAGGAAGCCCACGGCGCGCGGATCGTCGCCGTCGAGCCGACGGAATGCCCGACGATGCTCTGCAACGGGTACGGTGCGCACAATATCCAGGGGATCGGCGACAAGCACATTCCGTTGATCCAGAACGTCATGAACACCGATGCGGTGGCTGGCGTTTCGGATGCGGCATGCGAGCGGCTCAACGTCTTGTTCAACAGCGCGGTGGGGCGCGCCTACCTCACCGAGCGCCAGGGCGTCGATCCGGCCGTCGTCGCTGCGCTCGGCCATCTCGGCCTGTCGGGGATCGCCAACGTCCTGGCGGCGATCAAGACCGCGCGCTACTTCGACCTCACCGAGAAGGACCTGATCCTTACCGTGGCCACGGACGGTGCTGCGCTCTACGACAGCGAGCGGGACAAGACCATCGCGCGCGATTTTGCCGGCGATTTCGGCACGATCGAGGCGGCGGAAACCTTCGCCCGCTACCTGGCCGGGGTCTCGACGGACCATTATCTGGAGACCGGCCACCGCGACCGGCGCCGGATCTTCAACCTCGGCTATTTCACCTGGGTCGAGCAGCGCGGGATCGACATCGAGGCGTTCAACCGACGCCTCGATCAACGTTTCTGGAAGTCCGTCCAGGCGGTGCTTCCCGTGTGGGACGAGATGATCGATGATTTCAACGCAAGAACCGGAATTTGACGGCACGGCGATCGCCGTCGGCAAGCGGGGGACCGCACCGTGAGCAAGTCCTATCCCGAACTGCGCACGGCGACCCGGGCGCGCGACCGCAGCCTGCGCGAGCGGGTGATGTCGCTGCAGGATGCCGCCGCCCTGGTCGCCGACGGCGACCATGTCGCGCTCGGCGGCTGCACTTTGTCGCGCACGCCGATGGCGATGGTCTGGGCGCTGATCCGCGCCGGAAAAAAGGATCTGAGCGTCTCGCGCAGCATCACCTCGACGGAGGGCGATCTGCTCTACGGCTCGGGCACCAGCGCGCACATTCTCACAAGCTGGTTCAGCCAGGGGATCGTCTGGGGCGTCTCCAAGGTGATGCGCCACTATACCGAGAACAAGCTCGCGCGGTTCGAGGAATGGAGTCATATGGCGATCGGGCTGCGCTACCGCGCCGGCGCCATGGGGGTGCCCTTCGTGCCTGCGCGCACGATGCTGGGCTCCGATGTCGGCGCGCGCATTGGCGAGACCCGCGAGATGGACTGCCCGTTTACCGGCGACCGGCTGCTCTTGGTTCCCGCGCTCAACCCCGATGTCGCGCTTATACACGTCCAGCGCTGCGATCCGTACGGCAACGCCCAGATCGACGGCCTGCCGTTCATGGACGCCGACATCGCCATGGCGGCGAACAAGGTGATCCTGACGACCGAACGGATTGTGACCAACGACCAGATTCGGCGTATGCCGGACCGGACGCAAATTCCGTTCATCACCGTGGAGGCGGTGGTCGAGGTGCCCTATGGCTGCGCGCCGCACGAATGCTACGGCGTCTACGAGCCGTTCCTGGCCAATCTCGACGCCTATGCCGAGCTTACCCGGACCGACCCGGTGACCGGTGTGAAGGACTATCTGGACGGCTTCGTCTATGAGCCCGAGAGCTGGAACGCCTATCTCGCGCTTCTCGGAATGGACAACGTGATCGATGCAACGATCCGCGGCAGGAGCGTCTACAATGACTGAGAACGCGCGATACAGCGCCTCGGAGTTGCTCGCCGTAGTGAGCGGGCGGCTGCTTCGGAACGGCCAGACGGTATTCGCCGGCGTTGGCATCCCGCTGCTCGCCGCTACTCTGGCGCAGCGCCTGCACGCGCCGGGCCTGACGATCCTCTTCGAAGGGGGCACGCTCGGTCCGTTCATCGTGCCGGGCGAGCTGCCGCCTTCGACCAACGAACAGCGCTGCACGCGGCGCGCCAACATGGTGCTGTCCAATACCGACGTGCTGCTGCTGCTGCAGCGGGGCTACGT
>CAYFYS010000404.1:0-2896 GCA_964347365.1 uncultured Rhodospirillaceae bacterium
TGATGGAGGAGTGGGTCACCGGGGCGGCATGCGACGGCTTCAACATCATGCCGCCGATCTTCCCGTCGGGCCTGCAAGATTTCGTCGATCTGGTGGTTCCAGAACTCCAGCGTCGCGGGCTCTACCGGACCGCTTATGCCGGAACGACGCTGCGCGAAAATCTCGGTCTTCCGCGCCCACCCCGCCCGTCGGGCTAGCTTGTGGACTCCGGAAGGAGGACGCCGGTGACCGAGCGCTTCTCGACCAGCACCGCGCGCGCGGCCGCGCCGATCTGTTCGGCGGTCACCGCCCTGATGCGCTCGGGCCAGGCCTCGACATCGGCAATGGTCCGCCCGGTGGCCAGCGCCCGGCCGATGATGTTGGGCGCTGCGCGGATGCCGTCGCGCGCGTAGATCGCGCCGGCCAGGAGCGAGCGCTTGACCCGGGCAAGCTCTCGCTCGGTGATGCCGAGCTCCTTGACGCGGCGCAGCTCCGCCTTGAGCGCCGCTTCCAGGGGCGCGATCGCACCGCCGACCTTCGGCGCGACCGCGATCGAGAACTCGCTGCCGTCGAGCCGCGCGGCGCCGTACCAGGTCTCGACGCTGGAGGCGATGGCCCGATCGGCCACCAGCGCGCGGTAGAGCCGGCTGGTGGCGCCGCCGCCTAGCGCTTCGGCCAGCACCAGCAACGGATAGGCATGCGCGACCGCGCCCGTGGTAAAGCTCGGCGCCCGGTAGCTGATCGTCAGCCGCGGCAGGTGGACCCGCGGGTTTTTCATGACCACCCGCTTGGCCGCCAGCGGCTCCGGTTCGACCGGGCGAGCCCTGGGCGGGACCGCACGCCAGGGAATCGGACCGAAATGGCGTTCGGCGAGCGTGCGCGCCCGGTCCGGCCCCACATCGCCCGCAAGGATCAGTATGGCGTTGTTGGGTGCATAGTGCGCGCGATAGAACGCCACGGCGTCGGCGGTGGTCAGCTCTTCGATCTCGCGCTTCCAGCCGATCACGGGGCGCCGGTAGGGGTGGCGCAGATAGGTGACCGCCCGGCGACGCTCGTAAAGCTGGGCGAGCGGGTCGTTGCCGGTGCGCGCGCGGCGCTCCTCCAGGACGACGTCGCGCTCGGGCACGACCGCGGCGTCGTTCAGGCGCAGATTCGTCATCCGGTCGGCCTCGAGACGCATCACCAGCTCGAGCTTGTCGCTTGCCACGCGCTGGAAATACGCGGTGTAGTCGTGGCTGGTGAATGCGTTGTCCACGCCGCCGTGGCGTGCGACGATCCTGGAGAACGCGCCCGGCGGGACACTCGGTGTGCCCTTGAACATCAGATGTTCAACGAAATGGGCGATACCGGACTTGCCGGGCGGGTCGTCGGCGGCGCCGACCTTGTACCAGATCATTTGGACGACGATCGGCGCCCGGCGGTTCTCCACCACGACGACCTGGAGCCCGTTGGCCAGGGTGAAGGTCTTGGGATCGAAGACCAAGGCGCGCGCGGGCGCGAAGCCGAGCATGACGGCCAGGCAGACGCTGGCACAGGCCAGCAACAGCGCCGGCGCCCCGCCTCGTGGCTCGCTGGCGATCATGACCGGCTCTCCCTTCCGCGTACCGGCATCGGACGGGGCACCGGTGAATGCCAAGCCTGCGCGGCGCGTTTCCGCCGTCAGTTGAAGATGCCTTCCAGGATGCCCCGTTCGCGCCGCTCGATCACCGGTGTCGCGCCGCTGGTCACCGGCCTGCCCAGGGCGGCATTGCTGCGCAGCCTTTGCGACTCGCGCTCGGCATCGAGCACTTCGCCGGCCGGGTCTGGGTCGCGCCAGAAGACGAGCCGGTCGACGAAACTGCGCCCGGCACCGGCGATCTGCGCGGACTCCTGGTCGACCGTCCCGCGGATCGAGGGATCGGTCTCGGCCGCTCCGGCGCGCCCGAGCAGGACCTGTTCGCCGCGCGTTGGGGCCGCGTTGTCGCGTGCCGCAGTTCTTGCGCCGCGCAACAGGATGCTGCGCGCCTGGTCGGTGATCTCCTGCTCTTGCGGGCGTCGCGCGCCGGGTGCGGGCGGGCGCAGACCGAAATCGGGCGGTATCGTGAGCGGGGCGTGGGTCAGCACGGCGAATTCGTCCGGTGGCGAACGCTCGATCCCTATCTGCTCGCGCGTCTTGCTGTCACACGCCGCAAGCCCGCATAGCGTCGTTGCCGCGCACGCCGTTACCAGGCCGGCGCGCAATCCACTGCGTCTCATTCCGGTACCGCCCCAGGATCGGACATTCTATTGCCTGCGCACCCTACGATCGGCGCCGCCTCCGATCAAGCTTCCGTAAAGCACGATGCCCACGCCCAGGGCGATCGCCGAATCGGCTACGTTGAATGCCGGCCAGTGCAGCCCCGCGGCATGAAAGTCGAGGAAATCGAACACCGCACCCCGGCTCAGCCGATCGATGAGGTTGCCGACCGCCCCGCCGATGATCAAGCCGAGCGCGATGCCGAGCCGGCGATCTGCGGTCCGACACAGCCAGATCGCAAGTCCCACCGTCACCGCGCCGGAAAATGCGGAAAGCAGCCACGGGCCCCACGGTGAATCCGAGGCGAGCAGCCCGAAGCTCGCGCCGCGGTTGAGCACGAAGACGAGGTCGAAGAACGAAGTCACTTTGACCGCCGCGCCCGCGTGGCCCAGCCAGCCCGCAATCAGGACCTTCGTGGCCTGGTCGAGAACCGCAACGGCGGCAGCGATGGCCAGCCCCCAGCGCGCCAGGGTCGAGGGCACGACGCCTATTCCGCCGCTGCGCCGTATTCGCCCACCACATCGGCGCAGCGGCCGCAGATGTCGCGGTGATGCGGGTCCGATCCGACCTCGGGCAGCACCCGCCAGCAGCGTTCGCACCTTGTGCCGGCGGCTGCGCCGACGACGACGCCCACGACGACGG
>CAYFYS010000405.1:0-2892 GCA_964347365.1 uncultured Rhodospirillaceae bacterium
CGGGAGAGGTGTTCCGGATCATCGACGTCCAGGGCGAACAGGTGGCTGATTTCTTGTGCTTCAACCTCGCCCGCCTGGAGGAGAAGCTCTCACCGCACAACACCTTGCTGTTGAACGGTTCGGTGCGACCCGGCATCGGCTACACGCTGTTCTCC
Organism: uncultured Rhodospirillaceae bacterium; assembly: GCA_964347365.1. Lineage (GTDB taxonomy): Bacteria > Pseudomonadota > Alphaproteobacteria > MPNO01 > MPNO01 > CAYFYS01. Next base: position 156 of record CAYFYS010000405.1, read on the forward strand.
GACGAGGCGGGCCGGCTGATGACTATCACCGCCGATACCTGCGGCACCCACGACATGATCGCCGGCGCGTGCGCGCGGTTTACCAACGTATATCGCTACAACATTCCGGATCTGCCCAACTGCCGGGACAACTTCGCCGCCGCGCTCGCGCCCTGGGGGATCACCTGGAAACAGGTCCCCTACAACATGAACGTCTTTATGAACTGCCCGATCCAGCCCGACGGCGGCTTCTCGATCGAACTGCCCACGTCCAGGGCCGGCGACCATGTCGATTTCACCGCCGAGATGGATGTCCTGGTCGCGATGTCGAACTGCCCTCAGGAGCGCAACAAATGCAACAATTTCAAGCTCAAGCCGATGCGCATCATCCATTACCGTCCGGGCTGAGCTGGCAGCTTCCGGGCGCTGTGCGCTAACGCTGGGCCAGGTTGCTGATCTGGCCGGTGTCCGCCAGCCGGTTGCTGCCGGTGTCGATGTCGGGCTTCAACCGTTCCCATTCGTCGAGATAGGTGCGGGTGTGGCCGCGAAAATGCGGGATGACGTAGCGCGCGAACAGCTCCAGCGAACGGCGCAGGCGGGGCGTGTCGGTCCACTCATGGGTGGTCAGCATGAGCCCGCCGAACCCGCCGGTCTCGGCTTGCTTGCGCTCGATCCAGGCGATCGCGTCCTCGGGGGTGCCGACGATCCAGTCGCGCCGATCGATGCAGGATTCGGCGGTGAACGCGCACACCGGCTGGCCGGGGTGGCTCTCATAGGCAAAGCGCAGCCCGATGGATGAGAAGTACGCCGCATCGCGCAGGATGCCGGGGCCGACGTCGGCGATCGCCTCCTTGCGGCTCTCGGCGAGATAGACGCAGGTCGCAAGCCGCCAGTCATCGCGCGAGACGGTCGTGCCCATGCCGGCGGCCATCCCTTCCAGACGATGCCAGCGCTCGGCCAGGGTGCCGTAGGGGCCGAGATTCTTGCCCGTGGGCATCAACAGGCCCGTACCGTGCCGGGCCACGAGATCGAAGCTGTCGTCGCTGCCCGACGAGGCCACCGTGATCGGCATGCGCGGCTGCTGGTAGGCGCGCAGTTGCAGGCGCATCTCCTCGAAGGACCAGAAGTCGCCGTGGTGGCTGATCGGCTCGGGCGAGTCCAGCAGCCGCACGATGATGTCCAGAGCCTCGGACATCATCGGATAGAGCTTCGCATCGGGCAGCCTGAAGAGTTTCTTGTCGGTGAGCAGGTTGCTGGGCCCGATCCCCAGTATCGCGCGACCCCGGGTCAGGTGGTCGAGAAAGGCGATGCGCTCGGCGACGTGGAAGGGGTGGTGGAAGGGCAGGCTGACCACCGAGGTGCCGAGCCGGATGCGGTGCGCGTTCGCCGCTGCCATCGCCAGCGCCATCTCCGGAGCCGGCATGGTCTCCCAGCCGCCCGAATGGTGCTCGCCGATGAAGAACTCGTCGTAGTCCAGCTCATCGGCCAAGTGGATGAACGCGATGTCGCGCTGAAACGCCAGCGCCGGGTTCTCCGAGGGATGGTGCACCGGCATCATGAAAAACGAGAACTTCACGACCTGCCCCGTCCGCGTTTGGGTTCGTCACGGCGCGGAGTCTATCGGTGCGCGCGCGGTGGTGCCAGATCGGCGCCGAAAGGTCGCGCGCGGCGCGGCGCGCCTCCCCAAGACCGTGCCGAGGCGTTATCCTGCGCCGCGCGGCCGGGCGGGCCGCTGTCGAGGGTCGATCGCCGGGGAGGCGGGCTTGGATGCGCGAAACGGGGTTTGACGTCGTCGTCGTGGGGGCTGGCAACGCGGCGCTGTGCGCAGCCCTTGCCGCCGAGGAGAACGGCGCCAGGGTGCTCGTGCTCGAGCGCGCAGGCGAAGAGGAGGCCGGCGGTAACTCGCGCTTCACCGCCGGTGCGATGCGGGTGGTCTATGACGGGGTCGACGATCTCAAGGCACTGATGCCCGACCTCACCAACGAGGAGATCGCGCTGACCGATTTCGGCACCTACGGCGAGGACCAGTTCTATGACGACATGGCGCGGGTGACCCAGTACCGGGCCGACCCCGACATGGTCGAACTCCTCGTCACCAGGAGCCGCGCGACGCTTTTGTGGATGCGGGACAAGGGCGTGCGGTTCGCACCGATCTGGGGCCGCCAGGCGTTCAAGGTCGACGGCAGGTTCAAGTTCTGGGGCGGGCTGACGGTCGAGGCCTGGGGCGGCGGGCCGGGGCTGGTGGAGGCCCTGCACGACAGCGCACGCAAGCGCGGCGTGGAGATCCGTTACCGCAGCCGCGCGACCACGCTCCTGTTCGACGGCATCACCGTCGGCGGGGTGCGCGTCAAGCACGCCGGCAGGGTCGAGGAGATCCCGGCCGATGCCGTGGTTCTGGCCGCCGGCGGCTTCCAGGGCAACTACGAATGGCGCACCCGCTATCTCGGCCCGGGCTGGGAGCTCGCCAAGGTCCGCGGCACGCGCTTCAACACCGGGGACGGTATCCGCATGGCGCTCGACATCGGCGCGATGCCCTACGGCAACTGGTCGGGCTGCCATGCGGTCGGCTGGGAACGCAACGCGCCGGAGTTCGGCGATCTCGCGGTGGGCGACCAGTTCCAGAAACACAGCTATCCCTTCGCCATCATGGTGAACGCGCACGGCAAGCGCTTCGTGGACGAGGGCGCGGACTTTCGCAACTACACCTACGCCAAGTAAGGCCGTGTGATCCTCGAACAGCCGGGCCAGTTCGCTTGGC
>CAYFYS010000406.1:0-2868 GCA_964347365.1 uncultured Rhodospirillaceae bacterium
AAGACCTGTGATCCGCGCGCTCCTACGATGACAACCGCGACCATCCGCCGCAGGGCCCTCCTGACCGGCTTTGCCGCCGGCGCGCTCGCCTGGCTGGCCGCGCCCCTTCCGGCGGCGGCGCGGGCCGGCCCCGGAAAGGTGATCGAGATCCGCATCGAAAACCGGCAAGTGGTCGCGCCCGCAGGGCCGATCCGGATTGTCGAAGGCGATGAGATCACCCTGGTCTGGATCAGCGACGAGGCGGTCGAAATTCACCTCCACGGCTATGACAAGCTCCTCCGGGTGCGCCCGGGCACACCGGCGAGGATGCCGTTGCGCGCCCGTGCGAGCGGCCGTTTCCCGATCACCAGCCACGGCTGGGGCACGCACGGCCACGGACACGACGCGCTGACCTATCTTGAAGTCTATCCGCGCTAGGGTCTTGCGCGGCGGTACCGGCCGGGTAGCAGCGACGCTGGGCGGCGGCGCGGTGATGGCGTGCTGCGCCGCAGCGCCGGCCGCCGCGCACGCCTTCGGTGCGCGTTACGACCTGCCGCTACCGCTGCGATACTATTTGATCGGCGCCGGCGCGGCGGTTGCGCTGTCCTTCGTGGTGATGGCCCGCGTCTTCCGCGCAGAGGATGCACGCAGCAAGGTGCGATGGACCGATTTGACCGGGATCGCGCCGTTGCGTGCCGTCCTGGACCCGGTGACGGCGGCGGCCCGCGTGGCCTCGGTCGGTCTGCTGGCCCTGGTCGTTGCCGCCGGGCTGTTCGGCACCCCCAGGACGACCGGTAATTTCGCCCCGACCTTCGTGTGGATCATCTGGTGGGTCGGGCTTGCCTATGTCGCTTCCCTGGCGGGCAACCCGTGGCCCACGCTCAACCCCTGGTCGATCGTCTTTTCGGCGTTCGAGCGCCTGGCACGGCGCCCGGGCACGAAACGACGCAAGCTGCCGGGCCTCGCCTGCCCGTCCTGGCTGGGCGCCTGGCCGGCGGTGGGGCTGTTCATGCTCTTCGCCTGGTTCGAGCTCATCTCCGAGACCGCGAAGGAGCCGGCGACGCTGGCGATCGCCGTCCTGATCTATTCCGGCATCACATGGGCCGGCATGGCGGCTTTCGGACACCGCACCTGGCTTGCCCGCGGCGAAGCCTTCTCGCTCGCCTTTGAGGTGTTCGGGCGGTTCGCGCCGATCGGCAGCCAGCGCGGCCGCTTCCCCGACCCGTGCCCCGGCCGCGTGCAGTTGCGGCCCTACGCCGGAGCGCTGATCGTCACCGAGCCCTGCCGGCTGTCGGTCACGGCGTTCATCGTAGCAATGCTTTCCACCGTGACCTTCGACGGGTTCAAGGAGACGCCGCTGTGGGGCGAACTCTTGCGTTGGATCGCCCGATCGCCTGCCATCCACCCGGTCATCCGCGCCGTCCATGACGCCGGGCTGGACTTTCATGTCGTCATCGAGACCGTGATGCTGGTCGCCTTCCCGCTGGTCTTCCTTGCGGTCTTCCTGGGCGTGTCCTGGATGGCAGGGCGGGCCGCGGGCGACCGGCGGCCGGTCGGCGAGACCGTCGGGTTGTTCGTCTTCTCGCTCGTGCCGATCGCCATCGCCTACCACCTGGCGCACTACCTGTCCTATCTGCTGATCGCCGGACAGTTCATCATCCCGCTCGTCTCCGATCCGTTCGGGTTCGGCTGGAACCTGTTCGGCACCGCAGACTACCGGATAGACATCGGGGTGATCGGCGCCAGGTCCGTCTGGCTCGCCGCGGTGATCGCCATCGTGCTCGGCCATGTGATCGCCGTGGGCGTGGCCCATTTCATCGCCCTGCGCACCCACCCGACCGTAAGCGCGGCGCGACGCAGCCAATACCCCTTCCTGGTGCTGATGGTGGGCTACACCATGATCAGCCTGTGGATCCTCTCCCAGCCGATCGTCGGCGGCCCCAGCCTCGGCGTGCTGACCGCACCGAAGGGCATCGTCGCTCTGGAGCCCTTCGAGTTCCGCGAGCGCTGCGTCGAACTCGGCCCGCAGGAGGCGATCGTCTACAGCTTCCGCGCCGATCGGCCGCTCGCCTTCGATATCCATTACCATGACGGGTTGACGACCCGCTTCCTGATCAAGCGGAACGCCGCCGAAATCCCTCCCACCCGCTTCGTGGCCGAGCATCCACGCAGATACTGCCTGATGTGGATCAACGAGAGCCTGACCACGACGTCATTCGGCTACCGCGTCGTGGAGCCCTGAAACGCGGCCGCCGCGGATCAATCCGTTCTGCCGGCCCGGCCGCCCAGCCGCCGCAACAGGCGGAAGATCAACAACACCGCCAGACCGCCTGCGCCGCCGATCAGCGCGGTCAGCGCCCCTTCCATGAAGCCGTCGGGCGGAAAGCCGAAGCTCAGGTCCACCGTGCCCCGGTCGTGGAGATAGGAGGCGGCCATCATGCCGCACAGAACCGCGATCACGGCCGAGCGCATCGCCGGGCTGATGGCAGAGAACTTCATCCGGCCGCCCTCGACGCCCGCCCTCCAGCGCAGCGCAGACCGCCGAGACCGGCCGGTTCCGGGATCGGCACGCGGACAGGTCGCGGCGTCAGGAGCCGAAATTGAAGAACGTCAACCGCGTGAAAAACGTGTAGTCGGATTCGAAGGCCATTATCAGCACGAACACCAACAGCAGGACCGGTGGCAGCATAATCGCGTAGATCAATGCCAGCCGTTCCCACTTCATGTGCATGAACACGGCCACGATCAACCCCGCCTTCAGCATCATGAACACCAGGATCAGGGTCCACCTGAGCGCACCTTGAAGGTGGTAGTAGTCAACGAGATAGGACGCCAGGCTGAGCACGAACAGCAATCCCCAGATCTTGAGATAGACGCCGATCGGATGTT
>CAYFYS010000407.1:0-496 GCA_964347365.1 uncultured Rhodospirillaceae bacterium
TCCGGAACACCTCTCCCGCCTTGACCTCGCCCGCATAGTGGCCCCTGGGCTCGATGATCTTGTCGACCAGCACCTGACCTGGAACGCTTGTCGCATCGCTCATCTGTCGTGCCTCCATGGTTGTCTCGCCCGATGTCCGGCGAACGCTTCGGGCGGCCGTTCTCCCCGGCTATACCTCGATCGCGGCCGCGCGGCGGCGGATTTCGGCGGCCACCGAATGAGCGGCCAGGGTCGAGGTCCTGGGGTTGTCGGGCAGCGGACGGCCGCGCACCTCGATGTCGAAGGCGCCGAACGCCCCTTCGGCATGGATCTGGTGGACGTTGCCACCGGCCTGCGGATCGGCGATCAGCCGGACGGCTGTGGCATCAAAGCCGGCACCGGCGAGGGCAACGGTCGCGGCCACGTTGGCGTTCTGCGGGAAAAGCCTGGCCGCTTCGTCGGCCGGACCCTCGAACAGGACGGTCGGGGTGTCCAGCGTGTCCAGCGTGTCCAGATC
>CAYFYS010000407.1:506-2855 GCA_964347365.1 uncultured Rhodospirillaceae bacterium
GCAACCGCCGGGCCGCTGCGGCGGCGGGGGGGTCCTGCGGGGCCAGAGCGGGGGCCGTCTCGGCCGGGCTCCCCTTCCATGCCGGGGGTGGCTTGCGCGAGGTGTAGGTGACGCGCGCAAGCCCGCCGATGCGGGCAGCCGTCAACGCATCGGCCCCGGCGACCGCCCCGGCCGGCAGGACGAGCTTGGCACGGCCGGCCTCCGCCGCCCGTACGAGCCGTGCGCCGAGACCGCGGTCGGCCAGCGCCCCGATCGAGATCGCCAGGAAATCGATGCCGCGGCGCAGCGCCGCCTCGCCGTATTCGGCGACCGCGCCCTGCCCGGCGCATTCGGCGACCAGATCGGGCGCTTCCGGCAGCCCGTCCAGAGAGTCCGCGACCGCCACGCCGGCGGGAAGGGCGGCGCGGGCGGAAGCCACCCGGCCCGGGCGGACGATGACGCCGGTGATCCGCGCCGGCGCGTCGGCGCCGATATGCCGGATCACCTCGCGGGCGATCGCCCCGTAGCCGATCAGGGCGACGTTCAACATCGGATTACGCCTTTGCCCCGGCGACGCGGACGGGCGGGCCGGCGAACGGCCGCGCGAACGGCCCGAGCGCGGTCATGTCGATCTCGATCAGGACCGGCCCGTTGCGGCCGAGCGCCCAGTTGAGCGCCGGGCCGATGGCGTCCGCCTCGCCGATCCTGCGAAAGGGCAGGTCGAACCCTTCGCAGAGCTTGCCGAGATCGGGCAGGCTGACATCAGCGAAGAACCGCCTGCCTTCGAAATCGCGGTCCTGGATGTTGCGGATCACCCCGTAGCCGCGGTCGTTCATGATGATGACCACGGCCGGCACCCGCTCCTGGACGAGGGTTGCGATCTCGCCCAGCGTGATGGCGAGGCCACCGTCGCCGATGAGGGCCACCGTCTTGCGCGTCCCGGCGGCGATCGCCGCGCCGACCGCCATCGGCAGGCCCTGGCCGATCCCGCCGCCGAGCGCATGGACCCCGTCGCGCGGCCCAGACAGGCGGGGCATGCGGCTGCCGCACATGCTGTTGAACAGCGTGACGTCGCGCACCCAGACGAGATCCGCCGGCACGGCGTCCTGGAGCGCATCGATCAGACGCTCATAGGGGCCCAGGGCGGCGCGCACCGCCGTCTCGGCGGCTTGCCGTGCGGCGGCGATATCGGCATCGAAGCCCGAATCGAGCCGCATCCGGCCGGCCAGCCGGTCGGCGAGCCCGCCGAGGGCACGCGCGGCATCACCTACAACGAAACACGCGTTGGCGAACGAACGGCCGTCGGCCCGCGCATCGATATCGATGCGATAGAGCGGGCGGGGCAGCGCGAGGCTGAACTTGAGCGTCTCGTTGCCGCGCAGCCGCGAGCCGACGACGAGCATCGCATCGCAATCGCGATAGAACGCCTCGACCGGCGGCAGGAAGTTGAACGCCCCCAGCGAGCGGGGATGCCCTTCGGCAATCGTGCCGCGGCCCTGGACGCTCGTTACACAGCCGAACCCGAGATCGACCAGCGCGCGCGCCTGGGCGGCGGCCTCGCGTGCACCGCCGCCGAGCCACAGGATCGGGCGGCTGGCCCCGGCCAGCGCGTCGGCCAGCCCATCCAGCTGCGCCGGGTCGGGCTCGGGCACGACCACCGGGGCGGGGGCGATATCGCCAGGCCGTGCGGTCTCGGCCTCCTGGATGTCGATCGGAATCTCGACGCTGACCGGCCCCGTCGGCGGGCTGAGCGCATCGCGCACCGCTTGGCGCAGCGTGCCGAACAGGGTCTGCGGGCTCATCACCCGGTAGGCGGTCTTGCAGGCCGCGCGCAGCATGGCCAGTTGATCGCGCGCCTCGTGGATATAGCCTCTGCCCTGATCGAGGTAGGCGCGCTCGATCTGGCCGGTGATGTGCAACAGCGCGGTGCCGGCGCTCTGGGCCTCGACCAACGCACCGCAGGCATTGCCGGCAGCGGTCCCGGTGCTGGAGAACGCGACCCCGAGGCGACCGGAAACCCGTGCATGGGCGTCGGCCATGTTGACGGCCGCGCCTTCGCTCCGGGCGGTTACGAAGCGGATCTTGTTGCGCCGGCCGATCGCATCCAGCATCGGCATGTTGTGGATGCTGATCACGCCGTAGGCCGTTTCGACCCCGCAGGACTCCAGGAAAGAAGCCACGAGGTCGCCCGCGCCGAGCCGCTCAGACATGGCGGCCCTGCCCGCCGGCGACCTCGAGCGCCTGGCCGGTGAGAAAGCTTGCCGCGGGCGAGGCCAGGAAGACGATCGTCTTGGCAACCTCCTCGCTGATGCCGAGCCGGGCCAGCGGGATGTCCCGCTCCGCAGCCAGCTTGGCGAACCATTCCTCCAT
>CAYFYS010000408.1:0-2855 GCA_964347365.1 uncultured Rhodospirillaceae bacterium
GCGTGTCGAAGGCGCCGTCGCGGGCGTGGGCCGAGGACGGGCTGGACGAGCCGATATCGTGGCGCCTGCCATCGACGAAGTTGGCGTGGGGGATGTGACAGCCCGCGCAGGAACGGCCGGGCATCCCGGGCCAGGTCCGGTTGAAGATCGCCTCGCCCCGGCGCGCGGCAGCGGACGCCCTTCGGTTCAGCCGGCCGTCGCGGTCGACCAGCGGCGCCGGCAGGAAATCGAACTCGTTGAGGTAGGCGATCAGCGCATCGAGCATCAAAGGGCTCGGCTCGGGGCCGGCGAACTCGCCCACGATGACCCTGCGGACGAACGCGCGCAGGCTCGCCTCCCGGCCGTCGCGGCCGTAGGGGGCGGTGAACCGGATGCCGCGCAGGCTGGGTATGTCCAAAGGGTCGAAGCGGTGATCGTTGGCCAGGGGGTTGAAATACCCGCCATCGATGTCGATGCCGCCGCGGCGCCGGCTGAGCCCTGGGACGTAGAGTGCGCTGTTGACGTCGCCGCGGTTGTGACATGTCGCGCATGCCAGACCGAGCGTGCGGGCGGGGCGGCCGAAGATCAGCGGCGAATCGAACAGCATGTCGCCGTAGGCCACCAGGAATAGCTTCTTCTCCGCGATCCCGCGCTCTTCGAAATTGAGTACCAGGCGCGGCAGCCGGTCCTGTTCGACCAGGGCGCCGTCCGGCGGCAGCCAGGCCCGGCCGCGCGGCGGCAGGCCGGGCGCGCCATCTTCGAAGTTTCGCCGCAGCGTGGCCGCGAGCTCATCGATCAGCGCCTGCGCGCCGTCCCGCCCGGTGCGCAGGGCTGTCGTCAGCGCAAGCCAAGCCAGGCCGATGCGCCGATGGGCCTGCGGATCGGCGCTGCGCAGCGTATCCTCGAAGGCGCGGTAGATCGCCCGGGCGGCCAGCACCTCGCCGAGCGCAGCGCGCGGCCGGTCGCGCCGCGCCCCGGCGCGCGCCAGCCGCGCGCGCACCGCGATCGACGTCGCCCGGGTGGTCGCAGCGCGCAGGGCGACCGCATCGCGGGCCGCGATCGCTGCGCGGATCGCCGAACCGGGGTCGTGGTCGGCAAACTCCGCCAGCCGCGCAAGCACCGCATAGGCCGGCTCGGTGCCGGCGTGGCGGAAATTCGACGACACCGTGGCGTAGCGCTGCGCGATACCCGTCCAGTCGACCGGTGTGATCGCGCTGGCAAAGACCGCAAAGAGATGCGCCGCGGCCAGAGGGTGCCACTGCGCACGGCTCGCCACATGGGCTTCGGCGCACGGCGCCGCGACCACGGCAAGCCACAGCGCGGCCGGCAACGCCAGCAGCGTGCCGGCGCGCGCGCGCCGTCGGATCGATGTGCCGGATCCGCCTCGCACGACGCCCTTTCCATCCGAGCGATTTAACCCCGGCTAAATTATTTAGTCTCGGCCAACAATTGTCAAGAGGCCGAACATTGGGCATAGTCCGTCGCGACCGGCTGACGGGACGATGCCGTTTTGAACGAGCCGACCAAGCCAATGGCCAAGCGGGCGCGTGCCGATTCGGGATTGGACGGCCCGGCCCGGCTCCCCGACCTGCCGGCGCCGGACGCCCAGGCCGATCATCACCGCCAGACCCGGGCGGCCCGCCAGACCGAGGTCGCCGAGGATTATGTCGAGCTGATCGCCGATCTGATCGATTCAACCGGCGAGGCGCGCGCCGCCGACATCTCGCGCCGGCTCGGCATCACCCAGGCCAGCGTCGCCAAGATGATCGCCCGGCTGCGGCAGTCGGGGCTGGTGGTCACCCGGCCCTACCGGGCGATCTTCCTGACCGAGGACGGGCGGCGGATCGCCGAGGCCTCGCGCCGGCGCCACCAGATCGTGGTCGCCTTCCTGCGCGCCATCGGGGTGAGCGAGGAGACCGCGCGCGCCGATGCCGAGGGGATCGAGCACCATGTCAGCGCCGAGACCCTGGCCGCGTTCGAGCGCATGGTCGCCGCCAAGGGCGCGCCGTCCTGAGCGCGCGGCTGGTCGGCGCGCCGTTGAAGCGGCTGGAGGACCCGCCGCTGCTGCGCGGTGCGGCGCGCTTCGTCGACGACATCCGGATCCCCGGCACGCTGCATGCCTGTTTCCTGCGCAGCCCCGTTGCGCACGCCCGGATCCGCGGCATCGATCTCGCGGCCGCGCGCGCAGCGCCCGGCGTGGTCGCCGCGCTCGGCCATGCCGATCTCGCCCCGCAGCTCGACGCCCCGCGCCTGCGTACCGCTTTGCCGAGCCAAGCCTATCGCTACATCTGCGACCGGCCGGTTCTGGCCTGGGACGAAATCTGCCATGTCGGCGAGCCGGTCGCGGTGGTGATCGCCGCGAGCCGCTACGAGGCCGAGGATGCGGCGGCCCTGATCGCGCTCGATCTGGCGGCGCTGCCGCCGGCGGTGGACTGCCGCGAGGCCCTTAAGCCGGGTGCTGCGACCGCCCATGTTGATGCCGAGGACAACCTGCTGGCCGCCTACGAGGTCGCCTATGGCGATGTCGATGCGGCCTTCGCGGCGGGTGCGCATACCGTTGCGGTCTCGCTGCGCCAGCACAAGGGGTTGGGGCTGGCCATCGAATGCCGTGGCGTGCTCGCCTACCCCGACCCGATCTCGGGCGTGCTGTCGGTCTGGCTGTCGAGCCAGGCCCCGCACGGTGCGCTGCGCGCCCTGGTAGCGCTGCTCGGCCTGGACGAGAACCGGATTGTGGTGCGCGCGCCTGATGTCGGTGGCGGTTTCGGCCCCAAGCTCGTGGTCTATCCCGAAGACGTCGCGGTGGCCGCGTCCGCCCGGCTGCTCGGCCGCCCGGTCAAGTGGATCGAGGACCGGCGGGAGCATTTCGTCGCCACCGC
>CAYFYS010000409.1:0-2844 GCA_964347365.1 uncultured Rhodospirillaceae bacterium
TGTGGAACAACGGCGATCTGATGCAGGATTTCAACACCGACGACATGGCCCATCCGATCGCCCGCTGCATCGAATGGCTCAGCGCGATCCACCCGCTGGAGGTCGGCGACGTGCTGGCGACCGGAACCAACCATCGCGGCCTGCACCCATTCCAGGACGGCGACCGCATCGAGTTGGAGATCGAAGGCATCGGCCGGCTCGCGATCACGGTGCGCGATGCCCTGCAGCGGAACTGGCAGCGGATAACCCGGCTGCAGCACGCCGAGGCCGGTGGCGAGGGTCCGTACACCGTTCAGACCGGCGGCCGGTACGCGCCGGGCGCTGACCCTTGAGGCCGGGCGATCAGGCGTTCATCTCCAGCACCAGCTTGCCGCGCAGATGGCGCGATTCGCTGATCGCCTGGGCCTCCTTGACCGCCGACAGCGGGAAGCGGTGGATTTCCGGCGGCCGCACCGCCCCGGTGGCGATGAGTTCGAGAATGCGCTCTAGATGCGCGCGGTCGCGCCCGACGCGCGGCCGCAGCGCGACGACGTCGTCCCGCGGGGCGTCCGGCGGCTCCGCGCCCGAGGCGATGAAAGCCGCCCGCCCGCCCGGCCTGAGCACCGCGAAGCAGCCTTGCGTGACAGCGCCGCCGACGGTGTCCAGCACCGCATCGCAGTCCCCGACCGCCCGGGTGAAATCGGTCGCGTTGTAGTCGATGACCTCATCGGCGCCCAGGGCGCGCACATAGGCGTGGTTGGCGGCGCTTGCGGTGGTGATCACCCGCGCGCCGATATGCCTGGCAAGCTGGATGGCGAAACCCGCCACCCCGCCGCCGCCGCCGTGGATGAGGATCTTCTCGCCCGCACGGAGCGCCAGCGTCTCCTCCACCGAGACCAGCGCCGTCAACCCGACCAGCGACAGGGCGGCGATCTCGACATGGGAGACCGTCGCAGGCTTGGCCGCAATGATGGCGGCCCTGACCGCGATCTTCTCGGCATAGGCCCCTTCCCGGCCGGCATCGCAGACGCCAAATACCGCATCGCCCACGGCGAAATCGCGCACCCCCGGCCCGCACGCGGCGACCACGCCCGAGAAATCGCGCCCCAGGATGTGCGGGAATGCCGACAGCGGGCCGTAGCGGCCCGCCCGCACCTTCCAGTCCGCACCGTTGACGCTGGCCGCACGAACGGCGACCAGCACCTCGCCGGGCCCGGCAATCGGCTCGGGCAGGTCGCCGTAGGCGAGCATCTCCGGCCCGCCATGCCCGGTGATATAGGCTGCCTTCATCGTCTCCTCCTTCTCGCGGCGCCGTGCTTGCGCCTCAGCGCAGCCGGCGACGGGCCATCACGCTCGCCTGTTCGACCAGGACCACCAGCGCAAGCACGACCAGGGTGAGCGTGGCCACCTTTCCGTAATGGAAGGCCCGCGCATAGGCCTGGATATAGAACCCGATCCCGCCGGCGCCGACCAGGCCCAGAACCAGGGACTCGCGCAGGTTGAGCTCGAAGCGGAACAGGGTGTCGCGGGCAAGCTCCGGCGCGACCTGGGGGATCACCGCGAATCGGACGATTTGCGGCCAGGCCGCGCCGGTGGTCCGCATCGCCTCGATCGGGCCGCGCGCTGCGCCCTCGAAAGCCTCGGCGTAGAACTTGCCCAGCATCCCGGTGGAGTGCAGCGCGATCGCGATCACGCCGGGCAGGGGCCCCAGCCCGTAGGCGCTGACGAACATCAGCGCCAGCAGGATCACCGGAACCCCGCGCAGGATCGCCATCGCCCATTTGACCGGCTGATGGATCCAGCCGGGGGTGAGGTTGGCCGCCGCCGCCAGCCCCAGCCCGAGCGACAGGACGGCGCCGAAGAACGTGCCCAGCAGCGCGATCTGCAAGGTCTCGACCATCGCTCGGAAGACCGTGCCGGCGATGGTCAGATCCGGCGGCGCCATCCGGCCGAGAAAGGCGGCCAGACGCGGCAGCCCGGTGCCCAGCCGTGCGGGGTCGAACCCGGTGCCGGCCCAGGCCCAGGCCACGGCGAGCACGACCGCGACCGGGATCGCCGCCCGCGCGAGGCTGTCACGCCACGTAGCTTGGCGGGTCCTGGCGATCACGGGCGCGCTCCGGGGGCTCGCCGGGCGCAACGATCCGCGGCGGCGGGTTGCGGCCGTAGATCCGCCGCAGGGCGGCGGCATCGAGCGTCTGGCCGTCGGCGCTGTCGAAGACGATCCGCCCGCCGGCCAGCCCGAGGATGCGCTCGGCGTGCGCGCTGGCAAGGGCGGGGTGATGGACGACCGCAATTGCGGTGAGCGCGCGCGCCTGGCCCATCACCAGGGCCAGGATGTCATCGGCCAGCACCGGGTCGAGCTGGCTGACCGGCTCGTCGGCGGTAAGAAGGTCGGGCTCCTGTGCCAGGGCGCGTGCGACCGCCACGCGCTGGCGCTGTCCGCCGGACAGAGAATCGGCCCGCCGCGCGGCGAGATCGCCCAGACCGGTGGCCGCGATCGCGCATCGTGCCGCCGCGCGGTCGGCGCGTCCGAAGACGCCGAACAGGCTCGTTAGCATGCTGGCCCGCCCGAGCCGGCCGCACAGCACGTTGCGCTGCACGCCGCTGCGTTCGACGAGCTGGAGCTCCTGAAAGATGGCCGCGTTGCGACGGCGGAAGCTGCGTGCGCGCGCCTCCGGGGCGGCGAGGTCGACGCCATGGACCGCGACCGCACCGCCGGGCGTCGGCACCAGGCCGTGGAGCGCGCGCAGGAGCGTCGTCTTGCCCGACCCGGACGGCCCGATGACCGCGACCCGCGTGCCGGCGCGGATCGACAGATGTTCGATCGTCAAGGCCCACGGCCCGTCCGCCGCGTAGCTGACGCCC
>CAYFYS010000410.1:0-2841 GCA_964347365.1 uncultured Rhodospirillaceae bacterium
CGTGAAGCTGCTGCCCTGAACCAGAGGATGTCATGACGACCAGCGCACGGCGGTTTCGGATAGCCCATGCCGGCGGCGGTGGCCGCTGGCCCGACCTCGTGGAGTCCTGCCTCGGCCAGCTCGGTGCGACGGACGATGCCACGCTCGGCTTCGTCTATCTCTCCGACGTGCTGGCCGCCGACGTCGAGCCCATCTTGGCGCGGCTGCGGGATGCGACCGGGATCGCCGACTGGGTCGGCACCGTCGGCTTCGGCGTGTGCGTCGGCGGCAGGGAGTATTTCGACACCGCAGCGATCGCCGTGCTCGCCTGCGCGCTGCCGGCCGACAGCTACCGCCTCCTGCCGACGATCAGAGAGCCCGGCGAGAGGCTGCCGGCCGGGCTCGTCGAATGGCTGGCCGAGCGCCGGCCGATGCTGGGCATCATCCATGGCGATCCGCGCAACTCCTATCTGCCGGGCATCATCGATGCGCTGTGCGACGACACTGGCTGCTTTCTGGTCGGCGGGCTGAGCGCATCGCGCGGGCGGTCCTTCCAGATCGCCGGCGACATTCAGGAGGGCGGGCTTTCCGGCGTGCTGCTGGCCGAGGAGATCGCCGTCACCACGGGGCTCAGCCAGGGCTGCGTTCCGATCGGCGCGATCCACGAGGTCACCCGGGCGCGCGACAACGTGGTCTATCGGCTCAACGGCCGCCCGGCGCTCGACGTCTTCAAGGAGGACATCGGCGAGGTTCTGGCGCGCAATCTCGAACGGATCGGCGGCTATATCCACGCCGCCCTGCCGATCGCCGGTACCGACAATGCGGACTATCTGGTGCGCAACATCATGGGGATCGACCCGTCCAATGGCTGGCTGTCGATCGGCCACCGGCTGGGCCCGGGCGACCGGCTGATGTTCGTGCGCCGCGACGGGCAATCCGCCTTCGCCGACCTGGAGCGCATGCTGGACGATGTGGCCGGCCGTGCCGGCACGACCGCCGGTGCCGGGCTCTACTTTTCTTGCGTGGCGCGCGGGCCCAACCTGTTCGGGCGCAAGTCCGAGGAGCTCGGCGCGGTGTCCGAAAGGATCGGCCGTAACGTCCCGGTGGTCGGGTTTTTCGCCAACGGCGAGATCTCGAACAACCGGCTTTACGGCTATACCGGCGTGCTGACGCTGATCGGCTGAGCGGGAATGATCCGTCTGTTCTTCGGACTGGAGCTGCCCGGGGAACTGCGCGCGCGGATCGGCGCGCTGGGCGGCGGGATCGATCGGGCGCGTTTCGTGGAGCCCGACGATCTGCACATCACGCTGCGCTTCATCGGCGAGGTCGACGAGGCCACCCTGCAGGACATCGTGCTGGCCGTCGATGCGATCCGCTTCGAGCCCGTACCGGTGAGGCTGGTCGGCGCCGGGCATTTCGAATCGCGCAGCCGGGTCAACGCGGTATGGCTCGGAGTCGAACCGTGTGCGGCGCTGCTCGCCCTGCGCAGCCGGATCGAGGCCGCGCTGGTGCGCTGCGGCCTGGCGCCGGAACGCCGCAGGTTCAAGCCCCACGTCACGGTCGCGCGGCTGAACAGGGCGCGCCCGGCGGAAATCCGGCACTGGCTGGCAGCGAACACCATGTTCCGCGCGGTACCGTTCATGGCCCGCCAGTTCGTCCTGTTCTCCAGCGCGCCGGGGCGCAGCTTCCCCCTCTACACGGCCGAGTACCGCTTCCCGCAAGAGCCATAGGCGGTACGGCGGGCGCGATCGGGTCCTGGCCGGGTCGCCTGCCCCTCACCGGCGCGCCGGCGGGTTGCTCTCCACGGTGGTCTTGCTGAGCTTCGCATGGCGGTGCTGCCAGGCCATCACCGGGGGGTGGCGCGCCGGGGCGCAAGGCGCCCGGCAGGTCGGAATGCATTCGATCCAGGCGTCGTAGTTCGGCTGGACGAAGAACGCCAGCGACTGGCGCCTGGTGCCCGCGCGCAGATCGGCCGGCGGGTTGACCACCCGATGGAGGTTCGACAGCCAGCGATCGTTGGTCCAGACCATCATCAGATCGCCGATATTGACCACGAACGAGCCGGAAGGCGGCCGGACGTCGACCCAGGCGCCGCTGCGGTCCAGCACCTGGAGCCCGCCGGGGGCATCATCGATCAACAGCAGCGTATGGGTGCCGAAATCCGAATGGGCGCCGCAGCGCAGCTGTCCGGCGGCCGGCGGCGGGTCCTGATCGGGATAGTTGATCGCCCGCAGCACGCTCGCGTGGCGGTCGAACTTGTCGACGAAGAACCGCTCATCGACGCCCAGGGCCACGGCGAAGATCCCCAGAAGCCGCCGGTTCAGCCCCTCCAGCGCGCGATAATACGCCTTGATCGTCTCCACGAGGCCGGGCATCACCGCGGGCCAGATGTTGGCCTCGTACGCATACCCGGCGTCGGGGTGGCGGTAATACGGATCGTCGGGCAGATCGAAGCGACCGAAGGCCAGCGCCTCGCGATAGTCCGGCGGGGCGGCGGCATCGTGCGATGCGGCGACGAACTCCTCGCCGAACGGCACGTAGCCCCGGTTGACGTTCCGCGCGGGGTTGGCGAAGGCGCGCTTGGTCGCCTCGGGCAGATCGAAGAACGCCGCGCACTGCGCACCGATCCGGTCCATCAGCGCCGGCGCGACGCCGTGGCCGGTGACCGACAGGAACCCGATACCCTCGACGGCCTCGGCCACCTGGCCGGCGATCCGCCGGCGCGTCGCGGCACTGCCGGTCTCGAAGCCGGAAATGTCGATCAGCGGGCCTTCGGAAACCGTCATCGCATCGCCCCTCACGGGACCGGACTGGACGAGGAACGGCCAGAACGGGCAATCGCGCAACGGCGGGCGCTCTCAG
>CAYFYS010000411.1:0-2835 GCA_964347365.1 uncultured Rhodospirillaceae bacterium
CTCCTCGCCCAGGATCTTGACCAGCGCGATATAGTCTCCCTTGGCGCCGTTCTTCGCCGCAACCTCGAACAGCCGCGCCGCGCGCGGGTCGTCGGGCTTGTAATAGGGGTGGCCGAAGCCGGGAACGAATCGCTTGCGGGCGCGGAATTCGGCCACCTCGGCGGCGAGCCACGCCCGGTCGTCGCCGTCCGCTGCCTTGCAATCCTGGAGGATCCGGCCGCACCCGGCCATCGTGCCGGCGAACTTGTTGCCGACCATCAGAATGCCGGCGGCCACCGGCACCTGGATGTCGGTGGGCACGGCGTCCTCGACCAGGCGCGAGACCAGCGCCATCGGGGTGATGCCGTGGTCCATCAGGATGATCAGGCAGGCATCGAAGATCCTGGCCTCGCCCACGCTCGGCTCACGCCCGGTGACGATCAGGTAGAACGCTTCGGCGAAGCTCTTCTCGCCGATGATCTCCTCGAGAACGTCCCTGCCCCGCATCCGGAACCGGGCGGTGTCCGAGGTGGGTGATCCGATGCGCGTGCTGGGGGCGGTCATGGCTGGCGCTCCGATGCTCAGCGTGGCGGGCGAGAGTATCGAGCCGGCATCGCCGCGCGCAAGCCGGCCGGAACCGGTCGGCGGGTGTTGCGGCGCCAGCAGACCGATCGCTTCGAGATGACCGGCCGCCGTCGAACTTGTTCCCGCGGCACGGACTTGCTTAAATGCCGCCGCGGCGTCCGGCCGCGCCGCGGTCCTTCGGCCGGTCCAACGAATCAGGGGAGAGCGCGACGATGAAACGAGTGTGGACACCTTTGCTCGCGGGCCTCGCGCTTGCGGCCGCCGCGGCCGGCGCGGTCGAAGCGGCAAGCCTCAAACTGTTGACGAGCTGGAACAGGAACAACTGGCCGACCTATGCCGTGCTCGAGCAGTACCTCAACAACGTCACGGCGATCGGCGGCGACAAGGTCAAGATCTCCGTTGCGGGTCCGGAAGTCGTGCCGCCGTTCGAGCAGCTCCAGCCGGTCGCTGCGGGCGTATTCGACATGCTCTACACCCACGGCGTCTATCACGCCGGCTCCAAGGGGATCGCGCTGGTCGCCGATGCGATCGAGATGGACCCGCTGAAGCGGCGGTCCGCGGGCGTGTGGCGTTTCATCGACGAATACTATCAGAAGCACAACAACCTGAAGCTGGTCGCGCTGATCACCCAGTCCTTCTCCGGCTATCACATGTTCCTCAAGGAACCGCTGAGCGCGAACGGCGACGTGGCGGGCCGCAAGATCCGTGGAACATCGAGCTATCACGGGGTGATCCGGGCGCTGGGCGGCTCGCCGGTGGTCCTGCCTCCGGCGCAGATCTACACCGCGCTCGAGAAGGGCGTCGTCGACGGCGCCTGCTGGCCGGCCGCCGGGATGCTGTCGATGAAGCATTACGAGGTCGCCAAGTATCGCGTACGACCGACCTTCGGAAGCTCGAACGAGCCGATCCTGGTCAACCTCGATTCCTGGAACGATCTTAACGCCGAGGAGAAAGAGGTTCTGCTCGCCGCTGGCCGTCGGACCGAGCTCGAAATGCCCTGGGTCGGCAACGAGATCCTGGCCGAGGAGACCCGCGAGCTCGACGGGTTTGGCGTCAAGACGCTCCACCTGCCCCCCGACAAGGCGGCGCTGGTCAAGGTTGCCTGGACCAGGAGCCTGTGGGATTTGGCGCGCAAGTGCTGCGGTGACGGCGCCGATGCCCTCTACGAGCTCGCCAAGAAGGCCGACCTGACCGACTGACGGCACGATCGGCGGGACGACGACGGATGACACCATGCCGGGGCAGGACCGATGGGTGAGGCATTACGCGCGCTGATGCGCGTCCATGACGGCCTTACCAGGCTCGGCTTCCACCTGTCCAAGCTCTGCCTCGGCATCATCGTCTTCGCCTATTGCTACGAGGTCTTTGCGCGCTACTTCTTCGGCGCGCCGACCTGGTGGTCGTCCGAGGCGGTGCAGTATTCGCTGTGCATCGGCTGCTTCCTGATGATGCCCTACGTCACCAAGGAAAAAGGGCATGTCGCGGTCACCGTGCTCCTGGAGATGCTCGAGGCCCGCAAGGCCCGCATCATCTACTGGCTGATCTACCTGGTGGCGTTCCTGGTGTGCGTCGCCGCAACCTGGATCAGCTTCGATGAGAACATCCGCCAGATCGTAAAGGACGTCCACCTGATGAAGGTCAAGCCGATCCCGAAGATCTACATCTCGGCCTGGATCACCTACGGTTTCGCCAGCTCGGCGCTCTACTTTCTTCGCATGCTCGACCCGCGCGCGCTCGGCGCGGAAAAGCCGGCCGCCGGCGCGCACGGCTGAACCATGGAGTGGTGGGCGATCCTGTCCGGCGGTCTGGCGCTGCTGCTTGCGGCGTTCCTGACCGGTGCGCCGATCTTCATCGCCTTTCTCGTGATTAACATCGCCGGCGTGCTGGTCGTGCTCGGCCAGCCCGGGTTCGGCATGGTCGCCAACTCGATCTTCGAGACCACCAACGTTGCGGCGATGTCCGCAGTGCCGCTGTTCATCCTGATGGGGGAGCTGCTTTTCCGGTCGGGCTCGATCGACATCCTGTTTGACAGCGTCGACAAGCTGGTCGGCAGGGTGCGCGGCCGCCAATACGTCCTGTGCATCGTTTTGTCGACGATTTTCGGGGCGTTGTCCGGGGCTGCGATGGGCGTTGCGGCGATGATGGCACGCTCGCTCTACCCCGGGATGATGGAGCGCAACTACGATTCGCGGCTATCGACCGGTGCGATCCTGGCCGGCGCCAGCCTGGCGCCGATCATCCCGCCGAGCCTCCTGGTAATCATAATCGGCA
>CAYFYS010000412.1:0-2830 GCA_964347365.1 uncultured Rhodospirillaceae bacterium
CCCGGCTGCCGAGATCCGGACGCTGGTGGCGAGCGCCGAGGCAAGGAGGTTGACCAGGTTGGTGCCCAGCAGGATGGCGCCGATCATCCGGTCCTTGCGCTCGCGCAGCCGGTTGACGATCCCGGCGCGGCGCTCCCCCTTGCGCTCGAGCTGGTGCATGCGCGGGCGGGAGACCGCAGTCAGAGCCGTTTCGGAGCCGGAGAAGAAGGCCGACAACAGCAACAGCACCGCGATTGCCACAAGCGTTGCGATCATTGCCGTTGTCATGGCGTGCCGTCCGGACGCGATCGGTTGTC
The DNA here is from genome assembly GCA_964347365.1 of uncultured Rhodospirillaceae bacterium. Lineage (GTDB taxonomy): Bacteria > Pseudomonadota > Alphaproteobacteria > MPNO01 > MPNO01 > CAYFYS01. The sequence goes on from CAYFYS010000412.1 coordinate 297, forward strand.
CGTGGGCGGTCGATCACGCCGCAAGCGCGCGCGCGAGCAGCGCCTCGAGGGCGGAAGGCGCGACATCGGCGGTCACGAACGCCCGGCCGATTCCGTGGGCAAGGACCAGCGTGATCCGGCCGTCTCGGACCTTCTTGTCCTGGCGCATGAAGGCCAGGACCTCGCGGGCGGTGCCGGCGGGGGCGCCGATGTCGCTGGCGCCGGTGGGCAAGCCGACCGATTTCAGGTGCCGGCGGATCCGGTCCGGCGCATCGGCGCCGCATAGTCCGAGCATCTCGGAAAGCTCGAAAGCCATCACCATGCCGACGGCGACCGCCTCGCCGTGGAGCAGTGTCTGGCCGTACCCGGCCGCCGCTTCCAGGGCATGGCCGAAGGTGTGGCCCAGATTGAGCAGCGCGCGCGCGCCTTGCTCGCGCTCGTCGCCGGCGACGATGCGCGCCTTGGCCGCGCAGCTCCTGACGACGGCCTGCCGGCGGGCGTCCCGGTCGCCGTCGATCACGCCGGCGCCGCGGCGCTCCAGCCACGCGAAAAATTCCGGATCGTCGATCAGCCCGTACTTGACGATCTCGGCATAGCCGGCGCGGCGCTCGCGCGGCGCGAGCGTATCGAGAGCGCCGATATCGGCGAGGACGAGAAGCGGCTGGTGGAAAGCGCCGACCAGATTCTTGCCGTGCGCGGTGTTGATCGCGGTCTTGCCGCCGACGGCGCTGTCGACCTGCGACAGCAGCGTGGTCGGCACCTGCACCAAGCCGATGCCGCGCAGCACCAGGCTGGCTGCGAGGCCGGCGATATCGCCGAGCACCCCGCCGCCCAGCGCGATCACCGCCGATCCGCGTTCCGGACGATGGTCGAGGATCGCCCCGATCAGCCGTTCCAGGTGGGCGAAGTCCTTCGTCGCCTCGCCGGCGGGCAGGACGATGGACCGGTGGTCGAGCCCGGCGCGGACAAGCGCCGCCTCGAGCCGGGCCAGATGCAAACCGGCGACGGTCTCGTCGGTGACGACGAACGCCCGCGCGCCGCGAAGGACCGGCGCCAGATGCGCGCCCGCATCCTCGATCAGGGCCTCGCCCACCAGGATATCGTAGGATCGCTCGCCGAGCGCGACCCGAACGGTCTCTATCATCGCATGGCGTCCTGCCACGCCCGTTCGGCGAGATGGGCGCAGAGCGCCGCGTCCACGCGCATCACCGTTGCCTCCGGTGCCTCGCGGGTGGTCTCCACGGTGATGTCGGCCTCGGCATAGACCGGATAACGCTCCGCGATCAACCGCTCCAGGACCTTGCGCGGTGCGTCCGCCTTCAGCAGCGGACGTCTGCCACGCCGGCCGACGCGTTGCAGCAGGGTCTCGATATCGGCGCGCAGCCAGACGGAGATCGCCCGTTCGCGGATCCGATCCCGCGTCCGGGCGTCGATGAACGCGCCGCCGCCGGTCGCCAGCACCTGGACCGGTTGTTCGAGCAGCCGGGCGATCACGCGCCGCTCGCCGTCACGGAACGCCTCCTCTCCGTAGAGCGCAAAAATGTCCTCGATTGAACAGCCGGCAGCCGATTCGATCTCGGCGTCGGCGTCGCTGAACGGCAGATCGTGGAGCCGGGCCAGCGCCCGGCCGATACAGCTCTTGCCGGCTCCCATCAGCCCGACCAGGACAACCGTCCTGTCGATCGCCCGCGGCGCGTCATCGCCGGGCGGTGCATTCAACGCCGCGCGAGTCCGGCGCCCGCGCCTGGCGCCGCAAAATTGCCGTAGTCACGCATTATCAACCAAATATAGAATAAATCGGATGTGTTGTCGCGGGATTCCGAGAGGAGGCGGGGCGTCGGCGCAGCCGGTCCGGCGGCATCTGCAAGGGTGTCGCCGGTGTTTCCTTGAAGAGCAAGGCCATAGATGCGCAGAGTTGCGATCATCCTGATATGCGTGGCGGTGACCGTTGCCGGCGGCGCGGTCTTCGTTGCCTCCGTGGAGATGCCGCCGCCAGCACGGAACGTCGAGAAGGTCATCCCCGATGACCGGCTGCCGCGTTAGGACACCCGGCGAACGCACCGCCTTCGTCCGGGCGTTCCTGGCAGGATGGCTGGTGTTCCTCGCCACGACCGCAGTACGGGCCGACAGCCTCCGCATCGCCCAGGCGGGTCCGCCGAAGCCGCTCGCACCGCCGGCCCGGCTCGTCCCCTTGCCCGTACCGGCCGCACCCGAGGTGCCCGCTTCCAGGACTGCGCCGCGCCGGGTCTGGCAACCACCGGCGGGATCGTCATCGGATCCACCACCGGCGGACGACCGCCGCCGCTCCGGGGTCGATGTCGTACCCCTGACGCCGCTGGGCCCGGCCTCGGTGGGGCTGATGGGCGAGGCCGAGGGCGGTTTCGGCGTTTCGCTGTGGCGCGGCACGAAACGCGGCCTGGTGGAGGCCCTTCTGCCGCGCCTACCGGTCAAGACCTCCTCGCGGGCGGCGCGCGCACTGGCGATCCGGCTGCTGAGCACCCGCGCCGAGGCGCCGGGCGGACCGTCCCGGGGCGCGAACATGCTGACCTTGCGGG
>CAYFYS010000413.1:0-2821 GCA_964347365.1 uncultured Rhodospirillaceae bacterium
TCGGCGCGGCCGCCGCTCTGGTCGAGGCGGCCCTGCCCGAGCGCGAACCTAACGGCGCGGTGTTCGACGGCCTGCTTGCGCTGCTCGATGCGCTGTCCGGATCCGACTGGGCATTGGCCTACGCGTTCTTCGAGCTCGCGCTGCTGGCCGCGCTGGGCTATGGGCTGGATCTTGACAGCTGCGCGGCGACCGGCACGACGGAAGATCTTGCCTATGTCTCGCCGCGTACCGGAAGGGCGGTATCACGCCCGGCGGGTGCGCCCTATGCCGGCCGCCTGCTCGGCCTGCCCGGCTTCCTGATCGAGGAAGACCGGCGGCCGGACGCCGCGGCGATCGCTGAGGCGATGCGCCTGACCGGGCATTTCTTCGACCACCAGGTGTTCCTGCCCGCTGGCCGGCGTATGCCGCGCGCGCGCGTATTGCTCTACGATGCTATGCTCCGCGATACCACAATATCTGGTAGTAGAGATACGAACCGGACGCCATGACTGACCAGGAAGAACGCTTCGCACCGGAAATCCGCGACGTCCCGCTGACCCGGGCGCTGGGCGAGCGCTACCTCGCCTATGCGCTGTCGACCATCACTTCGCGCTCGCTTCCTGATTCGCGCGACGGGCTGAAGCCGGTCCACCGGCGGCTGCTCTACGCCATGCGCCAGCTCAGGCTTGATCCGAGCGCCGGGTTCAAGAAATGCGCCCGCGTCGTCGGCGACGTAATGGGCCGCTACCATCCCCACGGCGACCAGGCGATCTACGACGCCATGGTGCGCATGGCCCAGGATTTCTCGGCGCGCTACCCCACGGTCGAGGGCCAGGGCAATTTCGGCAATATCGACGGCGACAACCCCGCTGCGATGCGCTACACCGAGGCACGCCTGACCCGCTACGCACTGGCCCTGCTCGAGGGTATCGACGAGGACGCGGTCGATTTCCGGCCGAACTACGACGGTACCGAGGACGAGCCGGCGGTGCTGCCGGCGAGCGTGCCCAACCTGCTGTGCAACGGCGCGAACGGGATTGCCGTGGGCATGGCGACCAGCATCCCGCCGCACAATCTGGGCGAGGTGTGCGATGCGGCGCTGCACCTGATCGCGCACCCGGACGCCGGCAATGCGAGTGTGGCCGATCTGGTCACCGGGCCGGATTTCCCGACCGGCGGGGTGATCGCAGAATCCCGCGCGGTGATCGAGGAGGCCTATGCGACCGGCCGTGGCAGCCTGCGTCTGCGTGCCCGCTGGTCGGTCGAGCCGCTCAAGCGCGGCATGTACCAGATCGTGGTCACCGAGATTCCCTACCAGACCCCGAAGGGTCGTCTGGTCGAGCGTATCGCAGAGCTGATCTCCCAGCGCAGGCTGCAGATGCTGGCGGACGTGCGCGACGAATCGGCCGAGGATCTGCGCCTGGTCTTCGAGCCGCGCAGCCGCACGGTCCAGCCCGGCGTTCTGATGGAACAGCTCTTCCGCCACACCGATCTGGAGACCCGCATCGCGCTCAACATGAACGTTCTTCACGGCGGCAAGGTGCCGCAGGTCATGAATCTGCGCGCGCTTCTCCAGGCCTTTCTCGATCACCGCCACGACGTTCTGCTCCGGCGCACGCGCCACCGGCTGGACAGGATCGCCCGCCGGCTGGAGATCGTCGGCGGCTACCTGATCGCCTATGCCAATCTCGAGGAGGTGATCCGCATCATCCGCGAGGCGGACGAACCCAAGGCCGAGATGATGGGGCGCTGGTCGATGAGCGCCGTCCAGGCCGAGGCGATCCTCGACATGCGCCTGCGCGCGCTGCGCCGGCTGGACGAAATCGAGATCAGAAAAGAGCACGAGAGGCTGACGGCGGAGCAGAAGCAACTCGAGGATCTTCTCGCCCGGAAGGACCGCCGCTGGAAGCGGATCGCCGAGGAGATTCGCCGCGTCCGCGACCACTTCGGCGCGCAGTCGCCCGGCGGTTCGCGGCGCACCCAGATCGTCGATGCACCCGGTCCCGTCGTTCTGCCGGCCGAGGTGGTGCTCGTGCGCGAGCCGATCACGATCATCTGTTCACAGAAGGGCTGGATCCGCGCGGTCCGCGGCCATCTCGACGACCTGGCCGATCTCAAGTTCAAGGACGGCGACCGTGGCCGGTTCGTGCTGCGCGCCCAGACGACCGACAGGCTGATCGTCGTGGGCACCGACGGTCGGTTCTACACCCTGGCCTGCGGCAGGCTGCCGGGGGGGCGCGGCCATGGCGAGCCGATCCGGTTGATGATCGGTCTCGGCAACGACCAGGACATCGTCGATCTCCTGGTCCATGAGCCCGGGCGCAAGCTCGTGGTCGCGGCCTCGGATGGCCGCGGCTTCGTCGTGCCCGAGGACGCGGTGCTGGCCCAGACCAAGGCGGGCAGGCAGGTCCTCAACGTCTCGGCCGATACCGAGGCCCAGGTCTGCGTCCCGGTCACCGGCGATGCGGTCGCGGTGGTCGGCACCAACCGCAAGCTGATCGTCTTTCCGGTGTCCGAACTGCCCGAGATGACCCGCGGCCGCGGCGTGATCCTGCAGCGTTACAAGGACGGCGGCCTGTCCGACGTCGCGGTCTTCACCATGAAGGATGGCTTGTCCTGGCGCGCCGGCGAGCGCACCCGGACCGAGACCGCCCTCGATGCCTGGATCGGCAGGCGCGCCGGCGCCGGCCGGGCCGCGCCCAGGGGCTTCCCGCGCTCCAACCGGTTCGGCTGAACCGGCCCGCCGGTGTGCCGGCAGTGCCCGCCGCGGTCCCGGGACATCGCCGCACGCATGGACATCGGATTGAGACGGAAAGCGCTTTCTGCTACCACATCGATGAAG
>CAYFYS010000414.1:0-2818 GCA_964347365.1 uncultured Rhodospirillaceae bacterium
GTCCATCGATTGGACAGGCCGCCGGAGATCGGCGGCGCCTGCCGTGTGGACAATAAAGGAGCAAACTTGTGGACGGGCCGTTCCTGGCGCGTTCCTCCCCGTCTCTTGTCCGCCGTCTTTCCCAGCCTGTAACCCGGGGCATGGAATCGTTAGACTGAGCATGGATTCGCGCAGGCCCGGTGTCCGGCTCGGTTGTCCCCAATCGCCCGGGCACGGCGGGAAAACCGGTGGAGATTTCCACCATTGTCGCGCACAGGGACGCGCTGTGCCATGACCGACTTCCGGGCGGCAGACCAGTTTCCGCCGCAACGCCAGCCCCGGACCGGCGCGGGCGGAAGGCCTGCGCGGGCGGTGAGGCCAAGCGCATCGGCGGTCGTCCTCGCCTCGACGAGCGCGACCCGGGCGATGCTGCTGCGACGCGCCGGGCTGGACGTCGAAACCGTGGCGCCGGCGATCGACGAGGCGCACCGGAAACAGGCGCTGCGCCAGGCCGGGACCGACGGCGAGGCGCTGGCCGTCCGCCTGGCCGAGGAGAAGGCCGGCAGCGTCGTTGCGCGCGCGGCCGGTCGGCCGGTCATCGGCGCCGATCAGGTCCTCCTCCTCGGCGATGCGGTGTTCGACAAGCCGGTCGACCGTGCCGAGGCGGCCGCCCAGCTCCGGGCGCTGAGCGGGCGCTGGCATCGGCTTGCAAGCGCGGTGTGCGTCCTCCACGCGGGCCGGCCGGCATGGCGGCATACCGGCCGCGCGCTTTTGTGCATGCGCCGGCTCGACGACCGGTTCATCGAATCCTACCTCGCGCGCATCGGGTCCGAAGCGCTCCAGGGACCGGGCGCCTACCGCATCGAAGGGTTGGGTATCCAGCTCTTCCAGGCGGTCGAGGGCTGTCATGTGACGATCCTCGGCCTGCCTTTGTTGCCGCTGTTGGCGCATCTGCGCGACCGTGGGGTGATCGCGGCGTGAGGATCACCGGCGCGGCCACGCTCGCCGGGGTGATGGGCTGGCCGGTGGCCCATTCGCGCTCGCCCCTCCTGCACAATTTCTGGCTCGCGCGCTACGGCATCGCCGGCGCCTATGTGCCCTTTGCGGTACGGCCGGAGGATCTCGAAGCGGCGCTGCGTGCCCTGCCCAGGCTCGGCATCGCCGGCGCCAACGTGACGATCCCGCACAAGGAGGAGGCCTTCCGCCTCCTGGATGCGCCCGATGCGCTGGCCCGGCGCACCGGCGCGGTCAACACCGTCTTCGTGCGTTCCGACGGGAGCCTGTCGGGGACCAACAGCGACGTTTTCGGCTTCATCGAGGCGTTGCGCGCCCGGCTTCCCGGCTGGTCGGGCGCCGCCGCCCCTGCGGTGGTTCTGGGCGCCGGGGGTGCGGCGCGGGCCGTCCTTGCCGCGCTTCAGGACGCGGGCGCACCCGAGATCCGCCTGGTGAACCGCACCTACGAGCGGGCCCAGGGCTTGCGCGAACGATTCGGACCGCCGGTTGTCGTCACCGCCTGGGAGGAACGCGAAGCCGCGCTCGACGGTGCCGGGCTGCTCGTCAACGCTACCGCGCTCGGCATGCAGGGCGGCGCGCGGCTGGATATTCGCCTGGACGCGCTCCAGCACTCGGCGGTGGTCACGGACATCGTCTACACCCCGCTGGTCACGCCGCTCCTTGCCGCAGCACGGGCGCGCGGCTGTGCTGCGGTCGACGGGTTGGGGATGCTGCTCCATCAGGCCCGGCCCGGTTTCGCCGGCTGGTTCGGTCGCGAGCCCGAGGTCGATGACGCGCTGCGCGCCCATGTCGTGGCCGACCTTCCCTTGTGAGGGGTGGCGCGGTGGTGATCCTCGGCCTGACCGGCTCGATCGGCATGGGCAAGACCACCGCCGCGGCCATGTTGCGCCGCATGGGTCTGCCGGTCCATGATTCCGACCAGGTGGTGCACCGCCTGTTTGCGTGCGGCGGTGCTGCGGTGGCCCCGGTCGCGGCCGCCTTTCCCGGCGTCCTGCGGAACGGCGCCATAGACCGGGCCGCGCTGGGCCGGATCGTCTTCGAAGACGGCGCTGCGCTGCGCCGGCTGGAAGCGATCACCCACCCGCTGGTGCGCCGCGCCCGGGACCGCTTCCTGCGGGCTGCCGCACGCCGCCGCGCGCCGCTGGTGGTCCTCGACGTCCCGCTGCTGTTCGAGGTCGGGCTCGATGCGCTCTGCGATGCGGTCGTGGTGGTTACCGCCCCTTCCTTCGTGCAGCGCGCCCGGGTGCTCGCCCGGCCCGGGATGACGGATGCCAGGCTCCACGGCATCCTCGCCCACCAGATCGCCGATGCGCAGAAACGCCGCCGGGCGGATTTCGTCGTTTCCACCGGCCTCGGACGCGGTTGGACCTTGCGGCGACTCAGGGAGGTCGTCAAAGTGCTCCAGACCACCGCTGGCCGGCATTGGCCGCCGGCAGCCCGCCACCCCGGACGGGGACGCTATGCGCGAAATCGTCCTCGACGTCGAAACGACCGGGCTCGACCCCGGGGTGGGCCACCGGATGGTCGAAATCGGCTGCGTGGAGTTGGTCAATCACATCCCCTCGGGGCGGTGCTTCCACGCTTACGTCAACCCGGAGCGCGCCATGCCCGAGGATGCCCTGGAAGTGCACGGGCTGGACGATGCGTTTCTCGCCGACAAGCCGGTGTTCGCCGCCATCGTTGAGGACTGCCTGGAGTTTCTGGGCGATGCGATGCTGGTGATCCACAACGCGCAGTTCGATCTGGGCTTTATCAACGCCGAGTTCGACAGGCTCGACCGGCCTCGATTGACCGAAGACAGCGCGATCGACACCGTCCAGCTCGC
>CAYFYS010000415.1:0-2813 GCA_964347365.1 uncultured Rhodospirillaceae bacterium
AGGGAGTTCAAGAGCTGCGCAAGATGGTCGACCATTTCGGGCTCGACGTCGTGCGCGCCTATATGAGACACGGCCAGGACAACGCCGAGGAATGCGTCCGGCGCGTGCTCGGCGTGCTGACCGACGGTTCCTACGACTACGAGATGGATTCGGGGGCGCACATCCGGGTGAAGATCGCCGTCGACCGCGACAGGCGCGAGGCGGTCATCGATTTCACGGGGACCTCCGAGCAGCAGAACTCGAACTTCAACGCACCCTCATCGGTGTGCATGGCGGCCGTGCTCTACGTCTTTCGTCTGATGGTCGATGACGACATCCCGCTGAATTCGGGCTGTCTGAAGCCGCTCAAGGTCATCATCCCCGAGGGCTGCATGCTGGCGCCCAAGTACCCGGCGGCCGTGGTCGCGGGCAATGTCGAGACCAGCCAGGCGGTCACCAACGCACTGATCGGTGCGCTCGGTATCATGGCGGCGGGCCAGGGGACGATGAACAACTTCACGTTCGGCAACAACGCCGGTTACCAGAACTACGAGACCATCTGCGGCGGCGCGGGCGCGGGCCCCGACTACGACGGCGCCAGCGCGGTCCACACCCATATGACCAACACGCTGGCGACCGACCCGGAGATCCTCGAGTGGCGCTTTCCGGTGGTCGTGGAATCGTTTGCGATCCGCCACGGCTCGGGAGGTGCGGGCAGACACCGCGGCGGCGCGGGGATCATCCGCCGGGTCCGCTTCGAAGAGGACATGACCGCGGCAATCGTCTCCGGGCATCGCCGGGTGGCACCGTTCGGCGTCGCCGGCGGTGCGCCCGGCAAGCGCGGACACAACTATGTCGAGCGCGCCGACGGCGCCGTGACCGAGCTTGCCGGTACGGACGGCACCGAAATGTATCCCGGGGACGTGTTCGTCATCGAAACCCCGGGCGGCGGCGGCTACGGCAGGGCGTAAGGCGGCCCCGAAAATTCCCTTGAACGGCCGACCGCCGGCTCCTTAGACTTTCCCATCCCGGGATGGCACCCGCCCGGGTGGTCCGTCCGGAACCGATCAACGGGTGCCGCAAGGGGAGAAACGTTCGATGACGGACATTACGAGACTTGCGCGCGGCGCGGCGCTCGGGTTTTTGGCGATTTCCCTGGCGGTCCACGGCGGTACGCGCAGTGCCGCGGCGGCGGATCCCATCGGGCTGACGATGGTCGGATCCTGGCCGCCCAAGGTGTCGTCCGCAGCCGATATCGGCATAAAATTCATGGACACCGTCAATACGCTTGCCGCCGGCAAGGTGGCGATCGCGTTCAAGGGCTCACGCGACGTCATTCCGACCTTCGACCAGCCCGAGGCGCTGGTGCGCGGATTGTTCGACGTCTGGTATGGCGCACCCAACTATTGGGCGGGCGTGGTGCCGGGAGGGTATTTCTCCGAACTTTCGCCCTACGAGATCCCCGACAACGGCCCCGACAGCGAGCTGTTCGCATTCATTACCGAGATCTTCAAGCGCCACGGCGTGCAGTATCTCGGCCACTATTCGGGCGAGCCGCATACGGGCAACCACTTCATGTACACCCAACGCAAGATCACCGGTATCGGCGATCTTGCGGGCCGGAAGATCCGCGTCCCGCCGCTCACCCGCTTCTTCGTCAGGGCGATCGGCGCCGAGCCGGTCACGCTGCCGCCGGGCGAGGTGTATCTGGCGCTCGATCGCGGCACGGTGGAAGGCTTCACCTGGCCGTTCTATGACGGCTTCACCGCCTTCGGCTGGGAGAAGGTCTCGAAATTTGTGATCCACCATCCGCTCTACCGCGACGGCATCAGCGTCAAGATGAACCTGCGCAAATGGAACAAGCTGCCGCGCGAGGTACAGGCGCTGGTCTTCAAGGCCATCAGCAAGACCCAGGCCTGGTCGCAGGGCTGGGTTTCCGCCTATCAGGCGACCCAGCTGAAGGGCATGCTCAAGGGCGGCATGAAGCTGGTCACGTTCACGCCCGCGGAGACCGAGCGCTGGAACACCACGGCCAAGGAAGCCTTGTGGGCGCATTTCAAGTCGGTGATGAAGACCGACGACTACGCGACCGCACGGCGCTTGCTGGGTCACGACTAGAGCCTGATACGCCGGCCGCGCCCGCCTGCGCGTTTGGCGGATATCGCCGATGAGCCGGCGCCGCGGCGGGTCCGCGGACGATCCCGCCGGGCGTGCGCTGGCGGTCTTCGACCATGCCGTCAGCGCCGGGGCGGCGCTCGCCGCCGCCCTGCTGGTTGCGGTGATGGTGATAACCACGGTCAAGGTCGTCTTCCGCTACGGCTTTCGCGAAGGGCTGTTGGGGGTGGACCAGATCAGCGGGACGATGCTGCTCTATGTCGCCTTTCTCGGTGCGGCCTGGGTGTTGCGCCGGGACGAGCACGTCACGCTCGATCTGGTGATCGGCGCGCTCGTTCCGGCGGTCCGCCGCCGCCTGCTGATCCTGAGCTCGTCGCTGGGTGCAGCGGTCTGCCTTGTCCTTGCCCTGTTCGGGACGCTGGAGATGATCTCCTCGCTCGAGCGCGGCATCCGAATCCCCGCCGAGATCGAGATGCCGAGGGCCATCAACCTTGCGGTCATTCCGCTGGGCTGCCTTTTCCTCGGTCTGGAGTTTCTGCGTAAGCTCTTCCGCGCACTTGCGGGCGCGCCGGCCGGGGGCTGAGCGGCGATGGAGTGGTGGGCGTATCTGATTTTCTTTTTCGGCGGGCTCGGCGTGCTGCTGCTGATCGGGCTGCCGGTCGCCTTTTCCTTCATCCGGGTCAACCTGGTCGGCGTCTCTGTCTTCTGGGGCGGGGCGA
>CAYFYS010000416.1:0-2798 GCA_964347365.1 uncultured Rhodospirillaceae bacterium
GGTATCCAGATATCGTTGGTCAGGCGCTTCAGCACAGGGGCGGGTTCGCCGCGCATCGTCGCAATCAGGCGCAGCTCTTCGCCTGGAACGCGGGTCGTCGCGGCGTAGAAGTCCAGCGGATGGCTGCCGATCGTGAAGGTGATGGGAAGACGCTCGCCACGGGCCGCGCACGCCTGGTAAATCCGCTTGAGATCGGACGGCGCGGTAACGTTTGTCCCGGCCTGGTAACGGTTGCGCAGCGACAAACGCCGGCTTCCGACATTCGTCCGCCCGGTGGCGGGATCGACGGTATAGTCGATGCCCGAGGATATGTAGCAACTGCCGTCGTACTCGTGCTGCAGGTGAAACGGCAGCTCGGTCAAATCGACCTCCTCACCGATGATCCTGACGGCATGGACCGGCGCTTCGTCGGACGACACCTGGACGACTTCCTGCGGATTGGTCATGCGACGGTAAAATTCGTCGTAGATCTCGTCCTCGTTACTGTCGAAAGCGGCGATCAGGCGCCGTCGCCCGGCGGCCGCCTTGGCGACAAGCTCCAGGTGCCTGGGACCGGCCTTTTTGAACAAGACGGCCTTTGGTGTCGCTTCTATGATCGGGCTGAGGCCGGTCAGGGGCACCGGCTCGTTGTGGATCTCGACTTCGTCGATCTCGATCAGACGCTCGACGAAACGGCGCAAACGAAACTTTTCGAAATCCAGCTCCTGGATGTTGGCCATTTTCGCACCACCCTCTCCCCTGACGATCTGTATTTCGTCGATGGAATCATACGTGGGAACCGGACGCAAGCAAAGGCACCGGCCGGACCGGCGCATGACGGGTCGTCGGTCATCACGAACGGCACGGACAAATCTGCTTGTCCGCGATAGCGGTCAGGCGGCGGCGCACAGGCGTACAAACGCTTTACGCCGGTTGCGGCCCGCCCCGGGGATGCGCTAGGGTCCGCACCGCCGCGCAGGTGGTACCGGTTCAACGGAGGGGTGCCGGAGTGGTCGAACGGGGCGGTCTCGAAAACCGTTGTACGCTTTGCGTACCGTGGGTTCGAATCCCACCCCCTCCGCCATTCGTTGTCGGTGCCCGCAAGGCGCCGCGTGCTCCCGGCGACGAGCCGGCCCGGTGCGCGCGAGCCGGGCCGCGGCGATAGAACACGCCGGCGCGATGCGATTCGGCATTACGACCATGGCGAAGGAGCCGCCGGATCGGTTTCGGAGGCTGGTGGAGGTGGCCGAGGCGGGCGGTGGCGCCCACCTGTGGGTTTGCGATTCCTCCCTGCACGCACGGGACGTCTACTGCTATCTGACCCTGGCCGCGATGTGGTCGCGCCGGCTGAAGCTCGGCCCCAACTGCACCCACCCCTATACCCGTCATCCGGCGATCAATCTCAACGCCATGGCGACGATTCACGAACTGTCGCAAGGGCGCGGCATCCTCGCCGTGGCGACCGGAGACCGGCCGGTGATGGAGATGGGCTATGAAATGGCCCGGGTCGCGGTGGTTCGCGAGATGATCACGGTTATCCGCGCCCTGCAGAGCGGCGATCCGGTCAGCCGCGACGGACCGGATTTCGTGCTGCGGGATGCGAAGCTTTCCTTCGCGATGCCGGCACCACTGCCGGTCTATCTTGCGGCATCGGGGCCGCGGATGCTGCGCATGGGCGGCGAGATCGCCGAGGGGGTGCTGTTCCTTGCCGGCATCGATGAGGGCTGCGTGCGCTATGCGATCGAACGCGTTGCCGAGGGGGCGGAAGCCGGCGGACGCGACATGGCTGCGATCGATGTCGCCTGCACGGTCTACGGCTCGCTGCAGGACGACCGTGCGGCCGCGCGCGATCTGTGTCGGCCCATGGCCGCCTGGTTTCCGCAGACGTCCCGGCAGTATGCCGAGATCGCCGGCGTGTCGGAACGCGTGATCGAGAACATCCGGGCGGCCTATTCCGGCGGGCACTTCGACGAGGCACGTCAGACGCTTTCCCACGTCACCGAGGCGATGATCGATGCGTTCACCATCGCCGGTCCGCCCGGGGTCTGGATCGAGCGGTTGAACCGGATCGCAGCGCTCGGCGTGGAGCACATTAACGTCTTCCTGCTCGGTCCCGATCGGGCGCTGATGGCCGAACGGCTGGTCGAGGAGGTCTTTCCCAGGGTGGGAAACGCCTGAATGCCCAAGGTTGCGATCCACGGCGTCGGGCTCCATTACCAGGACACTGGCGCGGGCGAGCCGCTGCTGCTGCTCATGGGGTTCGGCGACAGCATCGCGTCCTGGTCTGCGCAAATCCCGACCTTTGCGGCCCGCTACCGCACGATTGCGCTCGACCACCGCGGCACCGGCGATTCGGACAGTCCAGTGGACGGCTATACGATCGCACAGTTCGCCGAGGACGCGATCGGGCTGCTCGACCACCTGGGCGTCGCGCGCGCCCATGTGCTCGGATACTCGATGGGCGGTCGTATCGCCCAGGACATGGCCGCTCGTCACCCCGGTCGGATCGGCGCGGTCGTGCTCGCGGCATCGGCTGCCAGGGCCAACCCGCTGAACGTCTACAGCCTCAGGGCCGGCGCCTATCTCTACCGCCGCTTCGGGCCGGAGGCCGCCGCCGCGTTCGGCCCGCTGATCTCCTTCACCCACCGCTATTTCGAAGACCATCTGCAAGCGCTCACCGACAGGCTCGGCGCGCCGGCCACCCATCCGATGGCGCCGCACGCCTATGAAGGGCATGTGCAGGCGATCGAACAGCACGACGCCACGGCGATCCTGAAGCGGATCGCCGCGCCGGTGCTGGTCCTCATGGGCGATCAGGA
>CAYFYS010000417.1:0-2793 GCA_964347365.1 uncultured Rhodospirillaceae bacterium
GTATCGCTTTGCTGTTGCTTCTGGTGCCGCCGATGGCCCAGCCTGCCGTTGCGCAGGACAACAGGGCAGAGATCCGGCCGGTCGCAGCGTCGTTGCGACCAGACGCGGCCGGATCGGGTCTGGGGGTTCGGGCATCGACGCTGCCGCGGCTGCTTCACCGGGCGGATCAGGCGCGCTACCGGCGGATCTTCACGCTTCAGAAGGACGGGCATTGGCGTCGGGCGGATGCGGAGATCCGCAGGCTGGGCAACCGGATGCTCCTCGGCCACGTGCTGGCGCAGCGCTATCTCCATCCGAACAAGTACCGCTCGCGCTACCGCGAGCTCAAGCGCTGGCTCGACCGGTATGCCGACCATCCCGACGCCCGCCGCATCTGGCGGCTGGCGATGCGGCGCAAGGCGCGCTCAGTGCGCCCGCCGCCCCGGCCGGTCGTGCGGCGCGCCCTGCGGGCGTCCGGCTCCTTCTCCTCCAACGATATTCGGCGCGATTACAGCTACGTCTCCAAGCGCCGGCGCAGCGCCGAGACCTCGCGCAAGGCGCGCCGGTTGATCCGCAAGGTCCGCCGATACGCCGCCCGCGGCGGGTTGACCCGGTCCCGCAGGCTCCTTTCCAGGCGTTCGACGCGACGGTTGCTCGACGCCACCGAGATGGGCATCGCGCGCTCCTATCTCGCGGCCGGTTATTTCTTCCGCGGCTCGAACGCGGAAGCCTACAGGCTGTCGACAAACGCCGCCCGCCGCGCCGGGCGCTACATGCCGCTGGCCAACTGGATCGCCGGGCTCTCGGCGTATCGCGAGGGACGCTACGCCGAGGCCGGCACGCGATTCGCGGCGATGGCCGACGGCACCGGGCTGTCGTCCTGGACCGCCTCGGCGGCGGCGTTCTGGGCCGCGCGCTCCCACTTGGTTTCGGGCCAGCCGGCACAGGTGAGCGGCTGGTTGCGCAAGGCCGCCGTCCACGAGCACACCTTCTACGGCCTCCTCGCCGCGCGGGTGCTGGGCGTTGAGAACAAGTTCGATTGGACGGCCCCGAGGGTGACCGCCCGGCGGGTCGGGATCATCGCCCGTGATCCGGCCGGCCGGCGGGCGCTGGCACTGCTCCAGATCGGCGATTACCACCGGGCCGAGCGCGAACTGGTCGGGCTCGCCACAACCCGCGACAGCGCGCTGGGCGAAGCCCTCCTGGCGGTCGCTGAGACGAGCGGGCTGGCCACGCTTGCGCTGCGGGCCGGGGCGATCGTTGTCGACGATACCGGCGCCGCACCCAAGAGCGCGCTCTATCCCGTGCCGCAGTGGCAGCCCGATGGCGGTTTCACGATGGACCGTGCGGTGATCTATGCCTTCATGCGCCAGGAATCACGCTTCAATGCGCGCGCCACCAGCAGGGCCGGTGCGCGCGGCCTGATGCAGCTCATGCCCGCGACCGCGGGCTTCATGGTCGGCAAACCGTTTCGTGGTCACAACCGCCGCCTGCTCTACGAACCGGAGCTCAACATCGCGATCGCCCAGCGCTACATGCGCTACCTGATCAAGCATGATCAGGTGAACGGCGACATGCTGCTGCTCGCCACGGCCTATAACGGCGGCCCGGGCAATCTGGCGAAATGGCGCCGCGGGGCGAAGCGGCGCAATGCGCTCGACCCGCTGTTGTTCATCGAGAGCATTCCTGCGCGCGAGACCCGCAACTATGTCGAGCGCGTGCTGGCGAATCTGTGGCTCTACCGCAGCCGGCTGGGTCAGTCCTCGCCCTCGCTCGATCGCCTTGCCGCCGGCCGGGCGCCGTTCTACAAGTCCCTGGACGGCGACGACAGCCAGTTGGCCTACAATGAGCGGCATTGACGAATCCGTTCCCTTCGCCCCCATCAACATCGCGGTTCTGACGGTCTCCGATTCCAGAACCGAGGCCGATGACAAGTCGGGCGCGATCCTTGTGGAGAGGATCGAAAGGGCGGGGCACGCCGTGGCTGCCCGGGCCATCGTGCGCGACGACCGGGCGGCGATCGAAACCCGGCTCCGCGCCTGGATCGCCGATCCCGGAATCGATGCGGTCATCTCCACCGGCGGGACCGGGGTTACCGGGCGCGACATCACCCCCGAAGCGTTCCATGCCGTGTACGACAAGGAAATCGCAGGCTTCGGCGAGATCTTCCGGATGGTCAGCTTCGCCAAGATCGGCACCTCGACCATCCAGTCGCGCGCGACGGCGGGCGTGGCCGACGGCACCTATCTGTTCGCCCTGCCCGGCTCTACCGGCGCGTGCCGGGATGCCTGGGACGAGATCCTGGTCCAACAGCTCGACATCCGCCACAGGCCGTGCAACTTCGTCGAGCTGATGCCCAGGCTGCGTGAGCATCTGACCGACGGGCGGGGTTAGAGTCTGGCCGGCGACGGCTCTGCTTCGGCCGCCGGGAGCCGGAGCCGCGCTTCGACCTCGATCCGGTCCGCGCGACGATGATGGAACGCTGGATCGCCGGCTACACCGACACCGCCGTCATCCGGGCGGCGAGCCGGGCATGGAGCGTCGTCCGACCGGACCGCGCGTGGCCGGCGCCGTACGCCTCCATTTTTTCCCTGCGGATCGGGCGGAATTCCGCGTAACACGTCTACGCGCTCGTAAGTCCGGTAAGGCATCCCCAGGGTTTGGTCCGCCAACGGCGATTAATTGGCCTCGGGGTGCATCCTCTACGGCCGAGCACGGGGCGCCCGAAACGGCGCCGGGCGACACGGACCGACCGCGGCATTGCGGTTACCCGCGCCGCGCGCGCCATTGCCATGCTGACAAAAAACAACCTTG
>CAYFYS010000418.1:0-2792 GCA_964347365.1 uncultured Rhodospirillaceae bacterium
CCGACATGACCGCAGCGCTGCACATCTGCCGCGGCAACCTCAAAGGGACTTGGCTGTCCGAAGGCGGCTACGACGCGATCGCGGAAAGGCTGTTCGCACGAATCGCCGTGGATGCGTTTTTCCTCGAATACGACACCAAGCGGGCCGGCGACTTCGCACCCCTTGCCGTGATGCCCGGGGACAGGCATGTCGTCCTGGGGCTGATCAGCAGCAAGGTCGCGCTGCTGGAAGACGTCGACGGGCTCGCCGCGCGGCTGGCCGACGCCGCTCGCTACGTCCCGCTGGAGCGGCTTTCGATCAGCCCGCAATGCGGCTTTTCGAGCGCGGTGGTCGGCAATCCGGTCACCCTGAACGATCAGCGCGCCAAGCTGGCGCTGGTGGTGGCGACCGCACGCCGCGTCTGGGGCGGGCAATAGAGACTGCCCAGGGGCACGATGGCTTACCGGGTCAAGATCGCCCAGCGGGACGCCCCGGTCGAGGTCGCGCTCGGCCAGACGATCCTGGATGCCGCGCTCGCGGCCGGCATCCCCTACCCGCACGGCTGCCGGTCGGGGAACTGCGGCGCCTGCAAGTCGCGCCTTGTCAGCGGCGAGATCGCGATGTCGCCCTATTCGGCGTTCGCCCTGGACGAGACGGAACGCGATTCAGGCCTGGTGCTCGCCTGCCGGTCGGTCCCCTGGACGGACGCCGAGATCGCCTGGCTCGATGACGAGGAGATCATCGCCCATCCGATCCGCCGCATGGGCGGACGCATCCGGCAGATCGCGCCGGCGACCAGGGACATCCTGCGCGTGCGGCTGGAGATCGAGGCCGGCGGGCCGTTCGTTTTCTCCGCCGGGCAGTACTGCCGGGTACGCTTCGCCGACCTGCCCGAACGCGACTTCTCCATGGCCAACGTTCCCGACGACCCGGTGGTCGAGTTCCACATCCGCCATGTGCCCGGCGGGGCGGTCAGCGCCTATGTCGCCGAAACCCTGGCGTCCGGCGAACGGGTCCGCCTGCACGGGCCGTTCGGCACCTCCTGGCTGCGCGAGGGGCATCGCGGACCGATCTACGCCCTGGCCGGCGGTTCGGGCCTCGCGCCGGTCAAGTCGATCGTCGAACACGCCCTGGCCGGCGGCCGTGCGCAGGACATTTTCCTCTATTTCGGTGTCAGGGACGAATCCGACCTCTATCTCGACGAGCATTTCCGCAGTCTTGCCGCCGCCCACCCCAATCTCCATTTTGTCCCGGTGCTGTCGCACCCCGCCGCGCCGACCGCGCACCGAACCGGGTTGCTGCACGAAGCACTGGGAGCCGATGTTGCGGACTTCGACGGCTGCAAGGCCTATATCGCCGGGCCGCCCGCGATGGTCGAGGCGACGCGGCGGCTCGTGATTGCGCGTGGCATCCGGGCTGAGGATGTCCATGCCGATGCGTTTTACACTCAGGCCGAGAAGGCCGGGAACGAGGCGGGCTAATGACCGACGAAGGCATGCTCAAGGACCGGGTTGCGATCGTCACCGGCGGGGCGCGCGGCATCGGGGCTGCGACCTCGGCGGCACTCATCGCCCGCGGCGCCGCGGTGGTCGTGGCCGATAACGGCGCTGCGATCGACGGACGCGACGCCGACCCGGCGGTCGCGCTGGACTTCGCGGCCGGACTCGGTGCGCGCGCTGCGGCCCATGTCGAGGACATGGCCGATCCCGCCGCCGCCGCCGCTGCCGTCGCCCTGGCGCGTGAATCCTTCGGCGGCATCGACATCGTGGTCAACAACGCCGCCATCCTGCGCGATGCCCTGGTGTTCCGCGGCACGGCCGAGGATTGGGACGCGGTGATCGCCAACAACCTGTCCGGCGCCTTCTATCTGAGCGCCGCGGCGACCGCGGCGATGCGCGATCAGGCCAAGGCGGGCCGCGGCGGCAAGGCCTACGCCTGGGGTCGTATCGTCAACGTGGTCTCGACCGCGGCCTTTATCGGAAATTACGGCCAGGCCTCCTATGCCAGCGCCAAGGGCGGGCTGACCGCTCTGATGCGGATCACCGCACTCGACATGGCGCGCACCGGGGTGACCTGCAACGCGGTCGTCCCGTTCGCCCACACCCGGGTAACCGAGATGATCAAGCCGGCCAACGAGGCGCAGGCCGCCTACAAAGAGCGCGGGCTGAAGGTGCCGGCCGACCATGTCGCGCGGCTGGTCTGCTATCTGTGCTCGCCCGCTGCGCACGCGGTCACCGGGCAGATCCTCGGCGTGCGCGGCCGCGAAGTCTTCGTCTTCTCTCAGCCGCGTCCGGCCGCGCGCATCATCGCCCCGGGCCGCGCGTGGCAGGACGATGCGCTGGCCGAAGCGGTCGAGGCCGGGCTGCGGAGCCATTTCGCACCGCTGGAGACCGATCTCGAGGTTTTCAACACCGAACCCCATGTCTGAGGAGACCGTGATGACGGACGGCGGGAAGTTCGAAGTCAAGACGGTCGAGGCATTCCAGCACCAGCCCGAGGAATACGGGCGCGCTGTGCGCAAGATCGTCCAGAGCCATGCGATCAACGAACTCTACGGCGCGCAGGTCTTCGACGAGCCGGCGATCGCGCTGGCGCCGACACCGTATGCCAAATGGCTGACCTGCCGGGTGGCGATGGAGGAGTATGGCCATCATGTCCGCTTCGCCGAGCTCGGCGAGGCGATCGGCATCCCCGCCCGCGACCTGGTCCCGCGCACCGGCGGCAAGCGCCCGCTCAGCGTCTTCGATTTCGAGATGACGACCTGGATCGAGTTCTGCGTCATCAAGGCGCTGGGTGATCTGGCGGAAATTCTC
>CAYFYS010000419.1:0-2786 GCA_964347365.1 uncultured Rhodospirillaceae bacterium
GAAAGCCAGCGTCTTCAGGTAGTCCCGTTCTGACACGCCCATCGCGCGCGCCTGGAGGGCGCGGTGCTTGAGCATGATGTCGAGCACCCGAAAACCCGGCTTCTCGATGATGTTCTCGAACAGGATCGGCCGTTCGGACTTCGCCGACAGCGCGCCGACATGAGCGATGCTGACCGGTTTGCGCACCACGGTCACGATGTCGGCATGGGTCTCCAGATGGCCGCGCAGATCCCTGTCCAGGACGGAGTTGCGGCCCTGACGCAACATCGGCGCCGGGGGAATGTCGATACGCGACCGCGGCACAATTGCCCCCTCGGTGTCCGGCCCGCAGGGATCGCCGATCGCCGGCCCGGTACTGCGCTCCTACTGCGCGGCGGCGTCCAGGACAGCCTGCGGCGTGCTCGAGACGATCTCGGCATAGGTCGGAACGAACGCTCCCTTGTCGACATCCTCGATCAAGGTGACAAAATCCAACCCCATGCCGGCCAGCTCCTGGCGGATCCTGGCGTGAACCTCGATATCGGACCATTCGCCGATCAGGTAGAAGTGGTCGGGATCCTCGGTGTCGCGGCACAACACGCCGTCTTTGACCTGGGCGGCGGATTTGTGCATCGGGTTGTCCTCGGAGTAGTCGAAGGCGTCGAACTTCTCGATGAACTCCTCGCCGCGCCCCGGCTTCACCCGGAAGTCGTAGACGTGGAAGTAGTTGCCCTTGGTTGCCAGTGCCACCAGCGCCATCGTCGCCTCCTGCGTTTGCCGGCCTTGCGTCCGTGCAAGATTAGACCCAGGGCGGCATGAGGATCAATCGGTGCGCGTTGACACCCGATCCGGCGGCGCCTTACGGTCCCGACCCGGAGGAGGGCACGATGTTTCTGCGCAATCACTGGTACGTTGCGGCCTGGAGCGAGGAACTCGGCCGCGAGACGATCGGCCTGGTGCTGCTCGGCGAGCCGGTGGTCCTGTTCCGCAAGCCGGACGGGACCCCGGTGGCTTTGGAGGACCGCTGTCCGCACCGAAACCTGCCGCTGTCCGCGGGCCGCCTGGTCGCCGACGGCATCGAGTGCGGCTATCACGGGCTGGTCTTCGATTGCCGGGGCGTGTGCACCCATGTGCCCGGGCAGGCCGAGGTGCCGGGCTGGGCGCGGGTGCGGCGCTATCCGGTCGTCGAACGCAACCGGTGGGTGTTCGTCTGGATGGGCGATCCCGAACGCGCCGATGCGGCGCGCGTGCCGGACTATCATGCGCGCATCGCCGATCCGGACTGGTTCTCGGTCACCGGCCGGGTGCGGGTCAGGGGCGGCTATCGCCTGGTGCTCGACAACCTGCTGGACCTTTCGCACCTGTCCTACGTCCACGCCTCCACCACCGGCAACAGGGCGGTCGCGGAATCGGCGGAGCTGATCACCGAGACCGCCGAGGATCGCGTCCGGGTCACGCGCTGGATGGCGGGCATCCCCCCGGCCAGGACTTTCGTCGAATACGCTGCCTATGACGGGCCGATCGACCGCTGGCAGGTTTCGACCTGGCTGCCGCCGGCCTATATCGACATCTGCAACGGCTCGACCGAGGCCGGAAGAGGCCTCGCCCAGGAACAGCGCCCCGGCGCCCAGGGGCGCTGGGGCTTCATCGTCCACCACGCGATGACGCCCGAGACCGAGACCACGACCCACCAGTTCTGGGTGGTGGCCAGCCTCCGCACGATGGTGCCGCCTGGCAGGCAGGCGTTGTTCGCCGCGCAGATGGAGACCGTCATCGAGGAGGACCGCGCGGTCTACGAGGCCCAGCAGCGTGCCATAGACCTCGATCCGGAGGCCGGGGGCGTCGACGTCAACCCGCGCGGTACGATCCCGGCCGACGCCCCGCTCCTGCATATGCGCCGGACGATCCGTCGGCTCTACGGCGAGGAGCGCAAGGCCGCCGCATCCTGACCGCGAAGCCGGGTGGCCGACGGCGTGCGCGGCGCGGTTTCGCCGCCTGGAAGACGGCTCATCCCGCGTCGGGTTGGCGCTCGGGCGCGGCCCGGGCGAAGGGTTCCAGGGCCTGGCATTCCTCGAAGATCCGCATGACCGTCGGGTAGGGATCGGTCGGGCAGTCGAACCGCTTGGCGTTGAAGACCTGGGGCACCAGGCAGACGTCGGCCATCCCCACCCGGTCGCCGTGGCAGAAGCGGCCGGTATTGCCCCGGCTCTGCAACAGCCCCTCCAGGGCGGCGACCCCCTCGGCGATCCAGTGGGCGTACCAGCGGTTGCGCGTCTGCTCGTCGTGACCGAGTCGATCCTTCAGGTAGATCAACACCCGGACGTTGTTGAGCGGGTGGATGTCGCAGGCGATCAGCTGGACGAGTGCGCGGACATGGGCCCGTTCGACGGGGTCCTGCGGAAGCAGCGGCGGGTCGGGGCGGGTTTCTTCGAGATACTCCATCATCGCCACCGACTGGATCAGCGTCGCCGGCCCGTCGACCAGGGCGGGCACCAGGCGCTGGGGATTGACCGCTGCGAAGGCGGGCTCTCGGTGTTCCATCCTGGGCAGGCTGACCGCGACCGGGTCGTAGGCGAGCCCCTTGAGATTCAGGGCGATGCGCATGCGATAGGCCGCCGATGACCGGAAAAACGTATAGAGCTGCATGGAACCTCCTGATGGCCGCGGGTGGCCGAACGTTAGACCCTCGTCCCGGCCGCGTCCACATGCCGAGCCGTTCGCGCGCGCCAGGTGGCCGCCTTGCCCGGCCCGGTGCGCCCCGCTAGGATCGGCGCCGTTCGTTCCCGACCGTGGAGGCTGGGGGTGTC
>CAYFYS010000420.1:0-2778 GCA_964347365.1 uncultured Rhodospirillaceae bacterium
GAGGCCGTGAAGACGAACTTGCCGGAGGTGATGTCGACCTGGCCGCCGCCGAAATTGACCGCATACAGCCCCTTGGGGACCGCGGCGATGATCTCCTCGGCGGTGTGCGTGCCCGACAGCATGTAGGTGTTGGTCATCCGCGGCATCGGCGCGTGGGCAAAGCTTTCCCGCCGTCCGTTGCCGGTGGGCGCAAGGCCCATCAGCCGGGCGTTCAGCCGATCCTGTATGTAGCCTGTCAGGATGCCGTCTTCGATCAGCGTCGTCTTTTGACTCGGCGTGCCCTCGTCGTCGACGCTGAGGGAGCCGCGCCGGTCGGCGATCGTGCCGTCATCAACCACGGTGACGCCGGGCGCGGCGATCCGCTCGCCCAACAGCCCGGCGAAGGCCGAGGTCTTCTTGCGGTTGAAGTCGCCTTCCAGACCGTGGCCGATCGCCTCGTGCAGCAGAATGCCGGGCCATCCGGGTCCCAGCACCACCGGCATTTCGCCCGCCGGCGCCGGCACCGATTCCAGGTTCGCCAGCGCCTGGCGCAGCGCCTCGTCGACCTGCGCCTTCCAGGCGTCCTCGGCGAGATAGGCGCCATAGGCCGTCCGGCCGCCGGCGCCGTGGCTGCCGGTCTCCATGCGATCGCCCTCCGCGGCCACGATGGAGACGTTGACCCTAACGAGCGGGCGGATGTCGGCCGAGCGCCGACCGTCGGCGCGGATGATCTGGATCGCCTGCCATTCGCCGGCGATCGAGGCGACGACCTGGGTGACGCGACTATCGCGGGCGCGGGCGTAGGCGTCGATGTCCTGGAGCAGCTTGACCTTGGCCTCGAAGGTGATCTCGCCCAGCGGGTTGTCTGCGGCGTAGAGAGCGGCGTTGGTCGCCGCCGGACCTTCAGCGGCGATCCCGCCGCGGCCGGTGCGCACCGCCTTGACGGTCTGGGCGGCCCGCGCGATCGCGGCCTCGGAGATTTCCGCGGCATGGGCGTAGCCGGTGGTCTCGCCCGCGACCGCGCGCAGCCCGAAACCCTGGCTGGTGTCGAACGAGGCAGTCTTCAGCCTGCCGTCGTCGAAGGCTAGGCCCTCCGACTGGCGGTACTCGAAGAACAGCTCGCCGTCGTCGGCACCGGCCAGCGCATCGCGGAGCGTGCGCTCCACGCGGGCGCGGTCGAGCCCGGTCCGCTCGAAGAACAGCGCATCGGTCGTCGCCAGATCGGCCATAGCGTTTCCCTCCGTAACGATTCTCCGAATCCCTTATGGACGCCGGCGGCTTCGGTGTCACGCGCCGCGCAGCCCGGCGCGGTCTGCGACACTTGGCCGCGGAACCCGGGCGCGCCCGTCGGCGCGGCTTGTTCTTCGCAGACTCCGCGTGTATCAATCGTGCGGTTCCGGCCGATGTGCAGCGATTCCAGGATGTCCGGTCGCGCCGCGGCCACCATCCTCTGGACGACGGCAGGTCGATCCCGATGGCTGTCGGCGGCGGTTCCGGCCGTGACGGCGCGGCGGTCGGTCCGGCGGCCGAGGGACAGGACCATGAACGAGGCGGCACCGCCGCACGGCAGGCACCACCGAGACCGTCGCGGGGGCTGGCGGCGATGGGTCCTGGCGCCCGACCACACAGACATCGGCACGATGTATCTCGTCTTTGCGGTGGTCGGCGGCGCGATGTCGCTTGTCCTGCGCATGGCGCCCGCCGGCCCGCCGGTCCAGGCGGGGGGCGGTGAAGACCCGTTCGGCGGGCTGCCCGCCGCCCACGGGCTGATCATGGTCTTCTTCGTTGTCATGCCCGCGATCATCGGCGGGTTCGGCAACTGGGTCGTACCGCGGATGATCGGGGCGCCCGACATGGCGTTCCCCCGGATGAACAATATCGGCTTCTGGCTCCTGGTGCCGTCCTTTGTCCTGCTGCTGGCCTCGCCGTTCTTCGGCGGGCCCGGGGATGGCCGGACGACCGGCGCGCCGGGCGGTGCTGCCGGCCAGGCCGGGCCGGCGCTGCATCTGGCGGTCCTAAGCCTGCTCCTGGCCGGGGCGTCTTCGATCCTGGCCGCGGCGAATTTCATCACCACCATCTTCAACATGCGCGCCCCGGGCGTGCGCCTGCACGCCATGCCGCTGTTCGTATGGTCGATCCTGGTGACGGCCTGCCTGCTGCTGGTCTCGCTGCCGGTGCTCGCCGCCGGGCTCACCATGCTGCTGGCCGACCGCGCGGTCGCTGCGCAAGTCCTCCAAGCGGCCGGCGCCGGGCCGATCGCCTTCCAGCATCTGTTCTGGTTCTTCGCCCATCCGGAGGTCTACATTCTGATCCTGCCCGGTCTGGGCATGATCAGCCAGATCGTGGCGACGTTCTCCGGCAGGCCCGTGATCGGCCATCTCTTCATGGCCTACGCCATGGTCGCGATCGGGTTCGCGGGCTTCACCGTGTGGGTCCACCACATGTACACCGTGGGCCCGGACGTCGACACCGGGACCTATTTCACCCTGGCGAGCTTCGTCATCGCGCTGCCTGTGGGTGCGAAGATCCTCGCCTGGATCGCAACCATGCGAGGCGCCCGGGTCCGGTTCGAGACCCCAATGCTGTGGGCGGTCGGGTTCGTCTTCCTGTTCGCCGTCGGCGGGGCGACAGGCGTGGCGCTCGCCGGCGCCGGGCTCGATCGGCCGGTCCGTGACAGCCATGCCGTCCTCGCCCACTTCCACTACGTCCTGTCCATGGGCGCGGTGTTTGCGATCTTCGGCGGGTTCTATTACTGGCTGCCCGGGCTGTGCGGGCGGCGCTGTTCCGAGGCTATTGGTA
>CAYFYS010000421.1:0-2777 GCA_964347365.1 uncultured Rhodospirillaceae bacterium
GCTCGTCATAGGTGACAAAGCCCCGCTCCTTGCCGCGCGCGATCAGTTTCTTGACCGAGGCCCCCACCGCATCGATGAGCGGTGCATCGACGGCCTCCTCGGGGATGGTCGCCTCGGTGACGCCGTTCGTCTTGACACTGTTCGTCTTGGTCGCCATCGCGCCCCCTATGGTCTTGCCCCCGGCGGCGGCCGGCGAGACGGCCCGCCTTGCGGCACTAGGCCTCGCGCGGCCATCCCCGGTCGAAGGCACCGCCCGGCGGGCCCATATCGACAAACTCCGCGAAACCGGCCGCGGCGTCCTGGGATGCCTTGAGCTGTCTGATCCGTCTGAGGTTCTCGTCGCTCGGATCGTTCGCGAGGGCGCTTTCCGCCGCCGCCAACTCCGCGTCCAAAGCCGGCTTCATGAGCCGATCCAGCAGATGCGCAAGACCCGGTCGTGCAGACTCAATCGAAGACTCCGGTCGCGCGATAGGCCATTGGGCGAAAGTATCCACGCACAGCAGCGCATCTGCCGCCTCGGCGTCCGCTCCGGTCAATTGGAGTCTGAGTGCCGATGCGTCAAGCCCGGGCGCCTCCTTGATCAGCATTAAAATCTCCCGGAGAAGCTTGTCAAGTCTCTCCTCGGCCATATCCAGATCCGACAGGCGCTCACAGAACTCCTCGGCCAGGCCGGGATGGCGCAGCACCGTGGCGAGGACGAAGCGCCGGCTCTGCCGGACGAGCGCTGCCGGGTCGGCCCCCGCCGGCGCGCGGACCGACCGGGCCGTGCGGCGAAAGCCGGGAAGCGCCGCCAGGCGTCGGCGCATGTGGGCGCGATACTGAAAATGGACCTTGCGGTCGTCGATGCCATCGACCAGCCGGTCGAGCGCCTGTTCGAGGCCTGCGACGCGCTCGGGCGTGTCCAGGCGCCGGCCGGCGACGGCCGTCTCCCAGATCATCTCGTCCAGGCCGCGCGCCCGCGTCAGGCACGCCGCGACGGCGGCCGGGCCGCCGTGGGCGAGCAGGCTGTCCGGATCCTCGCCCGCAGGGAGGCTGACGCACTGCAGCGATTTTCCGGGCCGCAGGATCGGCAGGGCGCGTTCGGCCGCGCGCCCGGCCGCGCGTGCGCCGGCCGCATCGCCGTCGAAGCACAGGATCGGCTCGTCGGCGAGCCGCCACAGCGCGGCGAGGTGGGACTCGGTCAGCGCCGTGCCGAGCGGCGCCACTGCCTCGGCGATGCCGGCCCGAGCAAGCGCGATCACGTCGGTATAGCCTTCGACCACCACCACCGTGGCCTTGTCACGGGCGGCCCGGTGCGCGGTCGCCATGCCGTAGAGCACCGCGCCCTTGCGGAACAGCGGGGTGTCCGGCGAGTTGAGGTATTTGGGCACGCCATCGCCGAGTACCCGCCCGCCGAAGGCGATCACCCGACCGCTTCGGTCGGTGATCGGAAACATCAGCCGCCGGCGGAACCTGTCATAGGGCGTACCGGATTCGGGACGGACCAGCATGCCGGCGTCCACCAGCATCGCCTCGGGGACCGCCGCATCCATGACGGCCGTGCGCAGCGCTGCGCGCGAATCCGGTGCGTAGCCCAGGCGGAACCGGGCGCGCGTTTCCGGATCGATCCCGCGCCGTTCCAGATAAGTCCGCGCCTCGGCGCCGCCCGGCCCGGCCAGAGCGCTCTCGAAAAACTGGCAGCATGCCTCCAGCACGCCGTGGAGGTCGGCCCTGCGGCGTTGCGCGGCACGCTCGGCCGGGCTCGTCTGCGGGACATCGAGCCCGGCCTCGCCGGCCAGCTTGTCAACCGCCTCGGAGAAGGACAGCGCCTCGATGCGCATCACGAACCCGATCACGTCGCCGTGGGCGCCGCAACCGAAGCAGTGGAAGAACCCCTTCTCCTCGCTAACGGTGAAGGAAGGCGTCTTCTCGTTATGGAACGGACACAGCCCCGAGAGCTCGCGGCCGGCACGCCTGAGCCGGACATGGCGGGCGATGACATCGGCAAGCCCGATGCGCGCGCGCAGCTCGTCGAGGAAATCAGGCGAGATCGCCATCTTCTCCCCCGTCGCGCCGGCCGGCGGAGGCCGCGCCGTCACCGTGGCGATGCGCCGACGGCAGGACCGGCGGCCTCACCTGCCGTTCAGCGCCGCCTTTACCACAGCCGAGGCTTTCGTGAAATCCATCCTGCCGGTGTAGCGCTCCTTCAGCACGGCCATCGTACGTCCCATGTCCTTAAGGCCGACCGCGCCGATCTCCTCGAGGACCGACCGCACCGCCTGCGTCAGTTCGCCCTCCTCCAACTGGCGCGGCAGGAAGGTCCGGATCACGTCGATCTCCTCGGCCTCCCGCTTGGCCAACGCCTCCCGCCCGCCGTTCTCGTAGAGCGCGATCGCCTCTTCGCGTTGGCGGATCATCGTCTGCAGGACCATCAGGATTTCCTGATCATCGATCCCCTCGACATCGCCCTTGCCGCGGGCGGAGATGTCGCGGTCTTTCACCGCCGTCAGGATCAGGCGGATGGTCGAAACCGCGACCGCCTCCTTGGCCTTCATCGCCTGCTTGAGGTGATCGCTAAGCTGCGCACGCAGCATCGGCCCTCGCTCGCGTTTGCCAGTCGGGATGCTATCCGAATTCGCGTCGGGCTTCAACCGATGGCGATAGCGTAAGTCGTTGTTAACATGGGGGTAATTTCAACTTGCTGCGTTTTTCGTGCATCGCCCGGCGGCATCGCGCCCAGCGCGCACCCTTGAAATCGACCCGGCGCGACCCTAGACACGGACTTCTTGTCGCTACCC
>CAYFYS010000422.1:0-2757 GCA_964347365.1 uncultured Rhodospirillaceae bacterium
GGCCGGGAAGCTCGGTGTGGGCGTGGTCGCGTTCTCAGCATTTCGCCCGCTTCTCGTTCTGCAAGGACCTCGCCACCCTGGACGAGGCCATCGCCCGCCTGAAGGCGCATTTCGGTCGCGCCTGAAACGGACGGCCAGGGCCCACCTTGACGTAGCATTGCGCGCAGCGCTAGACAAAGCGCCCCGTGGTGGCTGTAGCTCAGCCGGTTAGAGCGCCGGGTTGTGGTCCCGGAGGTCGGGGGTTCGAATCCCCTCAGCCACCCCAGCCCCGCGCGGAGTCAGCGATCCAGCGTGCTGTAGCAGCCGCGGCCGGCGGCGACCGGCTTGCCGTCCGGGTCGGCGATCTCGATATCGACGACGCCGACGCTGCGCCCGGCACGCACCACCCGCGCGGTCGCGACCAGGTCGGTATCAACCGCGGTGCTCAGATAATCGACGCGCAGATTGATCGTCGGGATGGGCCGCCCGAGCAGCATGATCAAGGCGAAATCGCCGGCGATGTCGATGACCGCGGAAACGACGCCGCCATGGATCTGGCCCGTGCCCGGCAGGCGCTCGAACCCGGGCTTGAAGGGCAGGCGCAGCACGATCTCCCGCGTTCCGGTGTCCGCAGAGACGAGCTCGAGCCCCAGGAAGCCATGGAACGCGCCCGCGGCCAGCAGCGCGCGCAGCGTGTCTTCCCCGGTGTTCGGCGTCATAGCCGGATGTGCCGTGCAGCCATCCCGGAACCCTAGCGCGCGTCGCCGCTGGGCGCCAGGACCGGTGCCTGTCATCCCTTTCGGCAGTACGCCGGACAATGGCGATGGATTCTCCCGGCACACCGCAGCGTGCTAGGCTGGCCGTCCGACGGTGGTTGTGGAGCCACACGCGATGACGGATGCGATCACCGGGATCGACCACTGCGTGATCCTGGTGCGAAACCTCGACGCCGCCCGCGAGCGCATCGCCGCGCTCGGGTTCACGCTCACGCCGCAGGGCGTGCACAGCGATCACCTGGGGACGGTCAACCATTGCATCATGTTGCGCAAAGCCTATTTCGAGGTGCTGGCGATACGAAAGCCGACCGCCTTCAATGCGCGCTGGCGCGCCAGACTGACGCTGCGCGAGGGGCTCGACGCGGTGCCGGTCGCAAGCCCGGACGTCGATGCGGCACGGGCTACGCTGATCGCGCGGGGTCTCGATCCGCCGGACGTGATCGACTTCTCGCGTCCGGTGGACCTGCCCGACGGGCCGTGCGAGGCCGCCTTTCGCATTCTGCCGCTGCCGGCAAGCCAGACACCCGGGACGACGATGTTCGTCTGCCAGCACCTGACGCGTGAGGTGGTCTGGCATCCCTCCTACCTCGATCACGCCAACGGCGCGCAGGGCGTGCACGGTGTGACCGGGGTACACGAGCACCCCGCGGAGATGGCGACGGCCTACGCGAAAATCTTCGGCCCGGCCGCGGTGACGGTGGACCACGACGCGATGCGGATCGACACCGGCGCGGGCGAGATGGAATTTCTCACCCCCGCCCGCTACGCTGAGCGCTTTCCCGGCATCGCTCCCGACCGGGCGGCGGTCCCGCCCTATCTCGGGGCGATCAGCATCGCGGTCAAGGATCGCGCCGCGACCGCTTCCTGCCTCCGCGCGCGCGGGGTGCCGTATGGCGTGCTCCCCGATGGTCGGATATGCGTCGCCCCGGCGGAGGCCTGCGGTACCTTGATCGCCTTCGTCTGAGCGCGCCGCCACGGGCCGCCGGATCGCCGCCCGCCATTGCCCGGCAGGCGAAATCGGGGCAGGATCGCGCATGCGAGAAACCCATGAGGCGGGGACGACTGCCGATGTCGCTGGCCCGTGACGGCGCGGTAAAGCCGGCGCACGATTTGGACGAAATCAGACTCCACCGCTGGCGCGCGGTCGAGGAGACGCTGAAGGCCGGGCTGCCAAACCACTGGTACGCGCTGGTCCCGGAGAACGCGCTTGCCGGCGGCGCGCCTGTCGCCGTGCGGCGGATGAGCCTGGATCTGGTCCTGTGGCGCGACTCCGCCGGAACGCTCCACCTGTTCGATGACGCATGCGCCCACCGCGGCGCCAGGCTGTCGCTGGGAAAGATCATCGACGACAGGCTGTGCTGCTGCTATCACGGCTGGGTCTATGACGGGACTGGACAGTGCGTTTCCATCCCGTCGGAGGGCGGCGCCTGCGCTCTGGCGCGCGAGGCCAGGGTGCGCACCTATCCGGTCGAAGCCCATGGCGGGGTGATCTTCGGCTATATCGGCGATGAAGGCCGGACGCCAGACCGCCCCTGCCCCAATCCAGTCGAACTCGACAGCCCGGAGTGGAGCGGTTTCATCATCACGCACA
Source organism: uncultured Rhodospirillaceae bacterium (assembly GCA_964347365.1). Taxonomy (GTDB): domain Bacteria; phylum Pseudomonadota; class Alphaproteobacteria; order MPNO01; family MPNO01; genus CAYFYS01. The sequence goes on from CAYFYS010000422.1 coordinate 2,347, forward strand.
ACTGGCCGGGCGTGGCCTGGTTCCGGGTGCTGGAGAACCTGGTCGATCCGATCCATGCGCCGTATCTTCACGCCGGGACCTTCACGATGGGTCACGGCACGCTGCAGGACGTGATATCGGTGGAGGATCGGCCGGACGGGCTGTTCGTTGCGCGCGAAGGCCAGAAGCTGGTGAGCTTCGATTACAGCACGTTTCACTTTCCGTGCTGGTTCGAGGTCGACGTCCCCTATCTCTGGTCGGCCGGCCCCGGCGGGGTGATGCGCGTGCTGATCTTCGTAACGCCGATCGACGGTGATTCCACCCAAGTCTATATGGTTCGCAAGCGCAAGATCACGGGCTGGAAGTGGTGGATCTGGTGGGTGCTCTGGCAGGTCCGCCTCAAACGCAAGATGTGGCAGGGCATCGACGGCG
>CAYFYS010000423.1:0-2751 GCA_964347365.1 uncultured Rhodospirillaceae bacterium
GAGCCGCGCTATCTCAACATGACAGTGGCCGCACTTGCGGCCCCGCTGCGTCTGATCGGCATGATCCAGCCGCAGGACGGCGCGAGCGGCGATCACCCCGAGGTGTTTGCTACCGGCTGCGTCGGCCGGATGATTTCCTTCGGCGAGACCGAGGACGGCCGCTATCTGATCACGCTGAAGGGCGTGGCGCGGTTTCGGGTGATGGACGAGCTTCCGCTGCGCGACGGCTACCGGTGCGTCCGCGCGAGCTATGCGGAGTTTCGCAACGATCTGGCCGAGCCTTCCGGGCCGCTTGCGATCGACCGGCCCCGGCTGCTGCGCGCCTTGCGGGCCTATCTCGCCCATCAGGGGGTGGAGGCGAACTGGGATGCGATCAAGGATACCGAGGAATCGCGCCTGATCACGTCCCTGGCGATGATGTGCCCATTCCGGCCCAGCGAGAAGCAGGCGCTGCTCGAGGCCGCAACGCTCGATGATCGCGCCCGGGTGATGATGGCGCTGCTGGAGATGGCGCTGCTCGAACGCGACGACGATGAAGGCAGGGTGAAGCAGTAGGACCGAACGGCATGTCCGACCAGGGGCCCATCGCAGATCCGCCCGCGCGCGGGCGCCGGCTCGACCCCAAGCTGCTGGAGATCCTGGTCTGCCCGCTGACCAAGGGTCCGCTGCGCTACGACGCGGCCGCCCAGGAGCTGATCAGCCAGCGGGCCGGGCTCGCCTTTCCGATCCGCGCCGGCATCCCGATTATGTTGGTCGGCGAGGCCCGGCGGATCGACGAGGAGGACGGACGGTGAGCGAGGTCGTGCGCTGGCCGGTCGAGCTCCGGCTGAAGAAGGCGGACAAGCGCCTGGAGATCGATTTCGACGACGGCAGGCGGTTCTCGCTGCCGGCCGAGCTCCTTCGGGTCGAGAGCCCGTCTGCCGAGGTCAGGGGCCACGGCCCCGACGAGAAGAAGTTGATCGTTGGCCGGCGCCATGTCGGTATCGTGGCGCTGGAGCCGGTCGGCAACTACGCCGTGCGGATCGTCTTCGACGATCTGCACGACACCGGCATCTATTCCTGGCGGTATCTCTACGAGCTCGGAGAGAACCGGGAGCGGCTGTGGCAGGCCTATCTCGCCGCCGTGGAGGCGGCCGGGTTGAGCCGCGATCCGTGATGGCCGCCCGCCGGGCGGGATCCGCTATCGCGCGCGCCGGGCCGGCGCGACGTCCTCGGAAGTGGGAAAGAACCGGTTCTCCGGGCGCGGCAGGCCAAGGTTCTCGCGCAGCGTCCGGCCTTCGTACTCGGTGCGGAACAGCCCGCGGCGCTGCAGCACGGGCACGACCCGGTCGACGAAGTCGTCCAGCCCCTGGGGCAGGTAGGAAAACATCACCGTGAAGCCGTCGCTCGCCCTTCCGTGCAGCCAGGCCTCCATCTCGTCGGCGATCATTTCCGGGGTCCCCATCATCGCGTGACCGGAATAGCCGCCCAGGCGTTGGGCGAGCTGGCGGACGGTGAGGTTTTCCCGTTCCGCCAGAGCGATCGCCCGCGCGCGCCCGGACTTCGATGCGTTGCTCTCCGGGATCTCCGGCAGCGGGCCGTCCGGATCGAATCCGGACGCATCGTGGCCGAGCGAGATCGACAGCGAGGCGATGGCGCTGTCGGCGTGGACCCGGCTGTCAAGCTTCATGCGCTTCTCGCGCGCCTCGGCCTCGGAGTCCGCAACGACGACGAACATCGCCGGCAGGATCTTGACGTGGTCCGGATCGCGTCCGATCCGCGCGGCGCGCCCCTTGACGTCGGCGTAGAACGCCTGGGCGTCCTGCATCGTAGCGTGGGAGGTGAACACCGCCTCGGCGGTTTCGGCGGCGAGTTGGCGGCCGGCATCCGAGGACCCCGCCTGGACGATTACCGGATGGCCCTGGATCGGCCGGGCGATATTGAGCGGACCGCGGACGGAAAAATACTTCCCCTTGTGGTCCAGCACGTGGAGCTTTTCGGGATCGAAGTAGGTGCCGGACCCCGCATCGTAGATGAAGGCGCCATCGGCCCAACTGTCCCACAGCCCGGTGACGACGTCGTAGAATTCCCGTGCGCGCCGGTAGCGCTCGCCGTGTTCGAGGTGGTCGTCCTTGCCGAAATTGCGCGAGGCGTCGGGGTTGGAGGTCGTCACCACGTTCCAGCCCGCCCTGCCGCCGCTGATGTGATCGAGCGATGCGAACCGGCGGGCGACATGATAGGGCTCCTCGTAGGTCGTGGAGCCGGTCGCGACCAGTCCCAGTTGATCGGTGACCATCGCCAGCGCCGGCAGCAGCGTCATCGGCTCGAACGAGGTCGTCGTCGCGCTGCGTTTGAGCGCCTCGATCGGCATGTTGAGCACCGACAGGTGGTCGGCCATGAAGAAGGCATCGAAGCGCCCGCGCTCAAGCGTGCGGGCGAAGCGCTTGACGTGGCCGAAGTTGAAGTTCGCGTCCGGATAGGCGCCTGGATAGCGCCACGAGCCGGTGTGGATCGTCACCGGCCGCATGAAGGCGCCCAGGCGCAATCGGCGTGGCTGGTTCATGGTCCCCCGATCACGGATGCGGGTGCGTCCGGCGTGCAGGCGGTCACGCCGTGGCCCATCCTGGCATCGCCGGGCCGCGACTTCCAGTCAGATCACCGACATGTTGCGGGCGTTTATCTCCTGGCCCATCGCCCAGCCGCCGTAGGACTGGTAATGCCGTTTGCGGCCCTGGATCTGCAGCGCGACGGTATGGATGTCGCGGAACCGGC
>CAYFYS010000424.1:0-2749 GCA_964347365.1 uncultured Rhodospirillaceae bacterium
GTCGTAGTCGTAGGCGATGTTGGCGCAGGTCGCGGCGGCCGCGGCAATGGCGATCCAGTCGTACCACGGCACGCTGGCGCGCGCCGCGCCGCGCCGCGCCGGAAACACGAGATAGGCGAGGACCAGAGCGACCGCCAGCATCGCCATCAGCTTTTGCTCGGTGAAAAGAAGAAGCCCCGCGGCCCGGTCGAGATCGGCGGCGTCGACGATGGTGCCGCAGGTCAGGAGCGCGCCGAGGACGGCGCCGGCCGCGCGGACGGGCCGGGACATGCGTGTCTTCCCGGCCCTTGCGCCGCCCTCTTCGGTCATGCTGGGGAGATCGGCGGCCGCGCAGCGCGCGGGCTACATGCCCTTGTCTTTGAAGAACCTGATCGAGCCGGGGTGGTACGGGATGCCGATGTCGAGGTTCATCTTCGACGGGTTCAAGCCTTCGAACGACGCGTGCGAGGCAACGAGCTTCTTCTTGTTCTCGAAGATCGCCTGGACCAGCTTGTAGACCACCGCGTTCGGCGTCTTCGAACCGGCGGTGATCAGGAACGGCCCCGCGTGGATATTGGTCGGACCCTCGACGCCGGGGAAGCGGGGGCCGGGCCGGATGGTCTCGATGATCGTGCCCGGCGCGACCTTCTGGAGCGCGGCCAGCGAGCTCGGCGTATCGGGCAGAGACAGGACCCGGATGCCGACGGCGGCGTGGGCCTGCCGGGTCTTGCCGGAGGTCAGGCTCCACGTCGCCGCGTCGATCCTTCCGGCCATGAAGTCGTCCACCTGGCGCACGCCGTTGGGAACCGGCACGCCGACGACGTCCTTGTAGGTGAGTCCCGCGGTGGCGAGCTGGGCGGCGCCAGTGATCTGCACGATCTTCTGCTTGGTGTATCTGGTCCCGAGCCGCCTGCCCTTGAGGTCGGCGATCGTGCGGATATCGGAATCCCTGCGCACGAAGAAGCAGACCCTCAGCGGGAACAGCGCCGCCGCGATATAGATGTTATCCTGCGGCCGGTTCCTGAACATCGCCCGGCCCTGCTTGGCGAAGCCAAGGGCGACCGACAGCGTGATCGAGAAATCGAGTTCGCCCTTATCGACCAGCGGGATCGTTATCACCGGTCCGCCCTGCGGCACCACGCGGGCCTTGAGCCCGGCGTTTTCGTTCGCCACCTTCGCGATCCCCGCCGCCGTGGCGTAGGCGAGGGAGCCCTGCGGATTGCTGCCGATCGAATAGGTCTGCGCGGCCGCCGCCGCGGCAAGCAGCACGCTGCCGGAAACCGCGGCCGCAAACGTCCTGTACATTTCGAACCTCCCCGTTCGTGTTCTCCGCGAGAATGCGGTGGATTTGCTTGTCCTGCTCCCCGCTCTAGATTCTCGACCGCATCGGATTGCCCGGCCCGGCTGCGGCCGTCGGCCGGATAATCTTCCAGCGCGTCAGGGGCGAATCAAGCGGAATCGTCGGGCAGCCGAGAGCCTGGAGGAAGCCTGCCGGCGCATCCGGTCCGCACACGAATCGACAATTGAGCCGAAAAATTTCCTTGGAAGAAAAAAACTTCTTGACCCGGGACGCGATCCGTGCGAAAAAGCGCAGGCTCGCGAGGCGTGGGCGGGGCGGACGGCCTCGCCCCGCCCGCACCCGGACACGGGGAACGATCGGCCGCCCGCCCCGGCGGCCATTTTCTTTGCGAGGAATGTTCGATGACACGCCCCGAACAGCCGGCGGCGCTGCCCATGGGCTCGCGGCGCCGCGGATAGCGCGCGTCCGGCCGCCTGTTCCCCGGGCTGCCGTCAGCCCTATATTCGGGCCATGAGCACAAGGCTTGCCGAGCGGCCGGCAGTGGTCGGCAGACCTTTCGAGGTGGTCTCGCGGTTCGCTCCGGCTGGCGACCAGCCGCAGGCCATCGCCGAGATCATCCAGGGGCTGAAGGGTGAAGAGCGCGAGCAGGTCCTTCTCGGGGTCACCGGGTCGGGCAAGACCTTCACCATGGCCCACGTCATCCAGGCGGTCGCCCGGCCGACGCTGATCCTTGCGCCCAACAAGACCCTGGCCGCCCAGCTTTACGGCGAGATGCGCGGTTTCTTCCCGAACAATGCGGTGGAGTATTTCGTCTCCTATTACGACTACTACCAGCCCGAGGCCTACGTGCCGCGCACCGACACCTATATCGAGAAGGATTCCTCGATCAACGAGCAGATCGACCGGATGCGCCATTCCGCAACCCGCGCGCTGCTGGAGCGCCGCGACGTGATCATCGTCGCCTCGGTTTCGTGCATCTACGGCATCGGCTCGGTCGAAACCTATTCGGAGATGACGATCCTGATCGAGACCGGCCGCCGGCTCGACCGGGGCGCGCTGCTCAAACGGCTGGTGGAGCTGCAATACCGCCGCAACGATGCCAACTTCGTGCGCGGCACGTTCAGGGCGCGCGGCGATTCGATCGAAATCTTTCCGGCCCATTACGAGGACCGTGCCTGGCGGCTGTCGTTGTTCGGCGACGAGGTCGAATCGATCCACGAATTCGATCCGCTGACCGGCGAAAAGGCAAGCCGGCTCCCGTCGGTGACGGTCTACGCCAACAGCCACTACGTCACGCCCCGCCCGACGCTGAACCAGGCGATGAAGCTGATGAAGATCGAGCTCGCCGAACGGCTGGAATGGTTCCGCGCGAACGGCAAGCTGCTGGAGGCCCAGCGGCTGGAGCAGCGCACGAATTTCGATCTGGAGATGATGGAGACCGCCGGACAGTGCGCGGGCATCGAGAACAAT
>CAYFYS010000425.1:0-2745 GCA_964347365.1 uncultured Rhodospirillaceae bacterium
TATTTCTACAAGAAGCCGGAGCCGATCGCCCCGCAGAGCCTGACCCGTGAAATCCCCGGGCGGATCGATTACGAGGGTAACGAGCTCGCGCCGCTGGACCGCGAGGCGGTCGCGCAAGCCGCGCGGTCGTTGCGCGAAGCCGGCGTCGCCTCGATCGCGGTTTGCTACCTGTTCTCGTTCATGAACCCCGCCCACGAACAGGCCACCAGACGGATCATCGCCGAAATCCATCCCGAGGCGGCAGTCTCGCTGTCGAGCGAGGTGCTGCCGCGGCTGCGCGAATGGCCGCGCATGTCCACGACCTTGATGAACGCCTATCTGGAGCCGGTGCTGGTGCGTTATGTCGGCGATCTTGCCGCCGGGCTCGACGCCGAGGGGGTGACCACCAGGCAGCGCTTTCTGATGCAGTCGAACGGCGGGGTGATGCCGTTCACCGCCGCGATCGCCGGCGGCAGGACCGTGCACACGCTGCTGTCCGGGCCCGCGGCGGGCGCCCAGGCCAGCGCCCATCTCGCGCGCGCGGACGCCCGGACCGGGCTGGTGACGCTCGACATGGGGGGCACGAGCTGCGACATCGCCTTCATCGAAGGCGGCGCGCCGCTGGAGGTTACCGAGAGCGTGATCGCCCGCCGCCCGGTCGGGGTGCCGGCGCTCGACCTGGCGACGATCTCGGCCGGTGGCGGCTCGATCGCCTGGATCGACAGCGCCGGATTCCTGTCGGTCGGTCCGCGCAGCGCCGGCGCGGACCCAGGCCCGGCTTGCTATGGCAGGGGCGGCGCGGACCCGACGGTCACCGATGCCGACGTGGTATGCGGCTACCTCAATCCGGACCATCTGCTGGGCGGGGCGCAACGCCTCGACGTCGGTGCGGCGACCGCCGCCCTCCAGAGTCGGATCGGCGACCGGCTGGATATGAGCGCGCGCGCAGCGGCCGCCGGGATCCGACGGATCGTCGACATGCGCATGGCCGACGAGGTTCGCGTGGTCGCTGCCAAGCGCGGCGTGGATGCGCACGATTTCACCCTGCTGCCGTTCGGCGGCGCGGGCGCCGTCCATGCCGCAGCCGTTGCCGAGGAGCTCGGCATGAGCCGCATCCTGGTACCGCAGCGGCCGGGCGCGTTCTCCGCGCTGGGGCTGTTGTGCGCGAACGTGGTGCACGACTACATCCGCTCCGGGCTGCGTCCGCTCGGCCGGCTCCGCCCCGAGGAGGCGGAGGCCGCCTTCGGCGATCTCCAGGCGCGCGCGGACGCCGACCTCCTCGCCGAGGGGCTCGATCCCGGCGCGGCCGAGCACCTGCGCGAACTCGACATGCGCTATGTGGGCCAGGGCTACGAACTCCGCGTGTCGCTCGACGGGCTCGGCCGCTGCGGGCTCGACGCCGGGGACTTGACCGCCGCGCGCCGGCGATTTGACGATCACCACGCCCGCATCCACGGCCATGCAGCTCTGGAAAAGGAAGTCGAGATCGTCAGCTATCGCCTGCGGGTGCGGGTGGCGGTACCGAAATACGAACCGGCGTCGCATCCCGCGGACGCGGACGCCGATCTGCCGACAGGCGCGGTAAAGGGCCGGCGTGCGGTCTATTTCGAAGGCGCCGATGCGGTGGAGACGCTGATCATCGACCGTGACGGCCTGACCGCTGGCACAGGCTTCGCCGGTCCGGCGGTCGTCGAGCAGTTCGACGCGACCACCGTCGTCCCCGCCGGCTGGACGGCGGCCGTCGACGCCCACCTCAACCTCGTGCTGATCAGAACGGGCGGCGGTGGGGGTTGACCCGATCACCGTCCAGGTGGTGCGGGGCAAAGTCGCAAGCTTCGTCGAGGAGATGCACTACCACTTCTACCGGTCGGGCTATTCAACGATCATCCGGGAGTCGCGCGATTTCAGCTGCGCGATCCTCGACCGCTCCGGCGGGCTGATCACCGCACCGCCGATGTTCTTCCACGCCCCGGTCTACAAGCATCTCGTCAGGCGGATCCTCGAGCTCTACGGCGCAAACGGACTTGCCGCGGGCGATGTGGTGGTCTGCAACCACCCCTATGAGGGCGGGCTGCCGCATGTCTCCGACATGGCTTTCGTGTCGCCCATCATCGTCGGGAGCGCGCTTGTCGGCTTCGCCGCCTCGATCGCCCACAAGGCCGATATCGGCGGCACCAACCCGGGCAGCACCTCGGCCAATGCGACGGAGATCTTCCAGGAGGGGCTGTTGCTGCCGCCGGTGCGGATCGCCGCTTCCGGCGTGGAGGACGGCGGCATCCTTCGGCTGATCCTCGCCAACAGCCGCCAGCCGGCCCTGGTGGACGGCGACATCAGGGCGCAGATCGCCAGCACCAGACTGGGCGTGGCGCGCATGGAAACGCTGTGCACGCGCCTGGGCGCGGATACCGTGCTGGCCGCGTTCCGGACAATCCTGGACGGCGCGGCCGGCATGCTGAGCGCGGCCGTCGCAGCGTTGCCCGACGGCGCCGCATCGGCCGTCGGATACATGGACGACGACGGCGTGGAGCGCGGCCGCCCGGTGCGGTTCAGTGCCACCGTCACTGTCGCCGGCGCGCATATCACCGTCGATCTCAGCGGCAGCGACCGTCAGGCCAGGGGGCCGGTCAATCTGCGTCCGTCGATGGTCGAAGCCTGCGTGTTCTATTCGCTGATCGGCTGCCTGGACCCGGATCTACCCTTCAACGACGGCATGCGCGCGGTGGTGGATATCGTCTACGGGCAGGACACGGTGACCAACGCGCGCCC
>CAYFYS010000426.1:0-2723 GCA_964347365.1 uncultured Rhodospirillaceae bacterium
TATCGTGATGCCGGCGATCCATCTGACCCGCGGCCAGATCGCGCGGACGTTCCGCGACTGCCACGACGATCTGCCGCCCGGCCGTCCGCTGGAGGAGCCGCGCGCGATCACCGAAGAGGCGCGGGCCAGGCTGCGCCAGGTCTTCCTGCGCGCCGATGTCGGGATTACCGGGGCGAATTTTCTTATCGCCGAGACCGGCAGCGTCGTCGTGGTGACCAACGAGGGCAACGGCGACCTGGTCCAGGTGCTGCCGCGCACCCACATCGTGGTGACGGGGATCGAAAAGGTGTTGCCCGGGATCGCGGACGCGCTGTGCCTGATCCGGGTGCTCGCGCGTTCCGCCACGGGACAGGAGATGACGGCCTACACCACTTTCGCTACCGGCGCGCGGCGCGCCGGGGATGCCGACGGGCCGGAATCCTTCCATGTCGTCCTGGTCGACAACGGCCGCACGGCGCTGCTCGCCGGGCGCAAGCGGGACATTCTGCGCTGCATCCGCTGCGGCGCCTGCCAGACGGTCTGCCCGGTCTACGGCGCCGTCGGAGGCCACGCCTACGGTGCGGTCTATGCCGGACCGGTGGGTGCGGTACTGACGCCGGCGCTGGCCGGCCACCGGGCCGCCCGCCACCTGCCGGAAGCCTCCTCGCTGTGCGGCGCCTGCCAGGAGGTCTGCCCGGTGCGCATCCCGCTGCCGGCGCTGTTGCGGCATTGGCGCGAGGATGCGCACGACAACCGGACGGGTCCCGCGCTCGGCCGGCTTGGCGTGGCGGTGTGGGCCTTCGCTGCGGCCCGGCCGCCGCTCTACCGGATACTGGTGCGATGCGCCTCGGCGGGGCTGCGCCTCCTTGCCGGGCGCAGCGGCCGGCTGCGCCGCCTGCCGTTCGCCGGCGGCTGGACGGGCGGGCGCGACCTGCCGGCTCCCGCCGGGCGGCCGTTCCTCGATTCGTGGCGACGCGGGGGCGGTGCGCGATGACCGGCGACCGCGCGGCGATTCTGGAGCGGATCCGGCGGGCCAACGCCGGCCGCCCGGCGCGCGCTGCGGCGCACACACCCCCCGTTCCGGCGCGCGCGCGCGGCGATGCGGCCACGCTCAGGACCCGGTTCCTGGAAAATCTCCGCGCCGCCGGGGCGAGCTGCGCGATCCTTGCCCGGCGCGGTGATGCCGCCGGCGCCGTGGCATCGCGGCTTTCGGAGGCGGGCCTGCCACGCGAAGCGGTCGTGGCCGACGACCCCGCGCTCGACGGAGGCGGCTGGTCGTCGGTGCCCTCGCTTGTCGTGCGGCGCGGATCTCCCGGCCCCGACGATGCGGCGGCGGTGACCGGCGCGGTGGCCGGGATTGCCGAGACCGGCAGCCTGATGGTGCGGTCCGGGCGTGGGCTGTCGGCCCGGTCCTGGTTCCTGCCGCAGATCCATATCGTCGTCCTGGCGGCCGATGCGATCTGCGGCGCCTACGAAGACGCCTTCGCCGCCCTGCGCCGCGCCTGCCCGGAATGGCCGCGCACGGTCACGCTGATCACCGGGCCGTCGCGCAGCAGCGACATCGAACGCATCGTGCAGATCGGCGTTCACGGCCCTGGCGCGCTGCACGTGGTTCTGGTGGATGAACGCTAGGCGGCGGGTGCCGAGCGTGGCCGAGCGCGCGCTGTTCGCGCACGCGATGGCCGGTGTCCGCCGGCTTGATCCCGACGCAGCCGCGCCGTCCTCACCGCCGCCGCGCCCGGTTGCGCCGCCGTCCGAGCCGCCACTGCGCCCGCCGGCGCGTACGTTGCCGCGCCTGGAGCCTGGCGGCAACTCCGGCATCGATGCGCGCACCGCCGCCCGCCTCAAACGGGGCCGGATCCGGCCCGAGGCGCGGCTCGATCTGCACGGCATGACCCTGGAGGAGGCGCACCGCGCGGTCGCCGGGTTCATCGGCCGCTGCGCCGGCGCCCGGTTGCGCTGCGTGATCGTGATCACCGGCAAGGGCAGGCTCGGCGAGACCTCCGGCACGCTGCGCACCGAACTGCCCCGTTGGCTCGCGCTGTCCGCAACGCGAGCGCACGTGCTCGCCTTCGCCGAGGCCCGGCCACGCGACGGCGGCGCGGGCGCCTGCTACATCCTGCTGCGCCGCGCCCCGAAGGCCGATCGGGGCCGGTCGTAGAGCGCCGCCCGATCGACCCGGAGGCCGCCGAGCGAAGCGCCTTCCTCCAGCCGCGCCACCATCCGCCGCCAAGCCGCTTCCCAGCCAGGATCGGCCGTCTTGTCTGCTGTGCGGGGCACCGGCTTGGAAAGCTTCCGGTTCGCGGTCATCGGATTTCGCAATCTGTAAATCAGGAGCTTACATGGCTGTGTCGACGCGTTGAACCGGCTAACACCATCCCTTGCGCTTGCCGCCGTCGTAGGTTCGGCCGTAGCCACGGGCGGTCAACACATCGGCAAGGTTGCGTCCATCGGGAAGCAGGACAGTCGCCAGGATGGTCCGGGCATATTTGCCGTGTTTGATATCCGTAAGCGTCACGACCTTGCCGATCAGCAGCTTGCGCGAGAAGTTCCGCGCGGCGACAGCCAGCCGCTTCTCCTCCTCGCACTTGCCCCGGATTCCCGGTGTGTCCACGCCGGCCATGCGGACGTTGTTGCGCCACGTTATGCTGGGCCAGATCATTACCTTGGCAGTGAAGGTGTCGCCGTCATAGACGGAAACGACCTCGGCGGGCGCGCGAATACCGATGGCAAGGGATGGACTT
>CAYFYS010000427.1:0-2720 GCA_964347365.1 uncultured Rhodospirillaceae bacterium
CCGCTGCGGTGTTCGGCCGGCGGTCTTCGGCCCGCGGTCTCAGGCGCCGTGCCGCCGGCTGCCGGAAAATATACGCCGTCACGGGCGACACGACACTGGAAGACGCCTCCCATCCACGGCGCCCGGCCCCTTCTGGAAAGCCCGCCGCTCAGCGCGAATAGTCGGAATCCGTGCGGCTGGAAACGGCGCCGGCGCCCGGGACGGGTTGGTTGCGCGGCCGGGCCGCGTCCATCACCGCGCGCCAGATCCTGGCCGGCAGACCGCCACCGGTCACCTCGCGCATCGGCCGCCCGTCGTCGTTGCCGACCCACACCCCGGCCACCAAATCGCCCGAAAAGCCGATGAACCAAGCATCACGGAACCCCTGGCTGGTGCCGGTCTTGCCGGCTTCGGTTCCGTCCATCCGCGCGGCCCGGCCGGTGCCGCTGCGCACGACCGCGCGCAGCATCGATTGCAGGACGGCGGCGCGTTCGGCCGGGATCACCCGCCGTGCGCCGGTGCCCGCGCGGCGATGGTACACCTTGCCGTCCGCGGTGCGCGCCATGCTCACGCCGAACGGCCAGACCGCGAACCCGCCATTGGCCACCGCGGCATAGGCGGCGGTCAACTCGATCAGGCTCATCTCGTTTGCGCCCAGCGCGAGCGAGGGATGGGATTTGAGCGGCGTGGTGATGCCGAGCCGGCGCGCGGTGCGCAGGACCGCCCGGCGGCCGACCCGTTCGCTCACCCGGACGGCCACCGTGTTGATCGATTCCACGAACGCGCGCTCGATGCTGACGGGTCCGCGGAACCTGCCGTCGTAGTTGCGCGGGCTCCAGCCGGCCACGCTGACCGGCTTGTCGACGAAGACATGGGACGGCGCGATCCCGGTCTCCAGCCCGGCGAGATAGACGAACAGCTTGAACGCCGAGCCGGGCTGGCGCAGCGCCTGGGTGGCGCGGTTGAACTGGCTGGCCGAATAGGCCCGCCCGCCGACCATCGCGCGCACCGCGCCGTTGGTCGACATGACGATCACCGCAACCTGGCTCGCGTCGGACTTGCGCCCCTCGACGTCGAGCAGCGCGCGGGATTCGCGCTCGGCCAGGCGTTGCAGGCGGGAATCGAGCGTGGTCGTGACAAAAAGGTCCCGTGCGGCGGGTCCGACATAGCCGGTCAAGCGCGCCAGCGTCCAATCGGTGAAATACCGCGCGCCGGGGCCCGTGTCCGCCAGAAGCCGCAACCGGTCACGCCTGGCCGCATCCGCCCGGGCGCGGGACAGCATCCCGGCATCGACCATGGCGGCCAGCACCCGATGGCCGCGCGCAGTCGCTGCGGCGATGTCGCGCACCGGCGAATAGCGCGACGGCGCCTTGAGGAGGCCAGCCAGCACGGCGGCCTCCAAGAGGCTGATCCGCTCGACCGGCTTGCCGAAATACCGCCGCGCGGCCGCGCGCACCCCGTAGGCGCCCGAGCCGAAATAGGCCCGGTTGACGTAGATGGCAAAGATCTGGCGCTTGGTGAACCGCGCCTCCAGCCACAAAGCGAGGATCGCTTCCTGGATCTTGCGGCGAATCGTCCGCTCCGGGCTCAGGAACAGGTTCTTGGCAAGCTGCTGGGTGATCGTACTGCCGCCCTGCCGGATCCCGCCGGCGCGGATATTGGCGATCGCCGCACGCACGACGCCCAGGACGTCGATGCCGGGATGTTCGAAGAAGCGGCGATCCTCCGTCGCGCTGACCGCCTGGATGAAGTAGTCTGGCAAGTCCCCGAAAAGGGCCGGCCCGCCATAGAGCTGGCCGTAGCGGGCGAGGATAGCCCCGTCGGCGGTGCGCAGCAGCACCGAGGGGCGCCGGGCCGGCGCCTCGAGCGAAGACAGTTCGGGAAGATCCCAGGCATACCATGCGATGATGCCGCCGAGCCCGACCGCGCACCAGATCCCCAGCACCAGGCTCCACCGCGCCAGACCCGCCAGCGCCCGCCGCGACCGCCCGCTGGTCCCCTGGGGACGCGCGCGCGCGCGCGGGCCATCCTGGCTGTTGGGGGATCGTGATGCCATGACGCAATATGTAGTATCTTGATCCCTGTTATACAAAACATGTCGCGGCGTTGGGCGCGATCCGCCCGGCCGCAAATCGCCCCCGACGGGCCGGCCATCCGGCCGGCGGTGCCCGGTGACGGCGCGGCGGTGGTCGCAATGGCGCGCGCGCTCGGCCAGGCCGACGGCGGGCGGGCGAGCCGATTGTCGCCCGAGGCGTTCCAGCGCGACGGGTTCGGCGCCGATGCGGCGTTCAGCACCCTGGTCGCCGAGCACGACGGCGCGCTCGTCGGCTATGCGGTCTATTGTCCGGGCTACGATACCGACAGCGCCACGCGCGGGGTCTATCTGGCCGATCTCTATGTGCGCGCGGAGTTCCGCCGCCTGGGCGTCGGCCGGGCGCTGCTGCGCGGCGTGGCCGCGCGGACCCGCGCCCAGGGCGCGCGCTGGATGTTCTGGTCGGTGCTCAAGCGCAACCGCAACGCCAGGCGGTTCTACCGCACGCTCGCCCAGGAGCTCGGGGACGTCCGCCTGTGCGCCGCCTTCGGCCGCCGCTTCGATGCGCTGGCCGAGAACGCCGCTGGGGCGCAGGGCGCGTTCAGACGTCCAGATTGACCACTTTGAGCGCGTTCGAACGGATAAAGTCGCGCCGGGGCTCGACCACGTCGCCCATCAGGGTCGAAAACACCTTGCCCGCCTCCTGGGC
>CAYFYS010000428.1:0-2718 GCA_964347365.1 uncultured Rhodospirillaceae bacterium
GCAGACCAGCGGCAGGGCGCGCGGGTCGTTGCCGCGCTCAACGGAGAGCTCCCGGATGGCCGAGGCCATGGCGGCGTTCATCACCGCGTACATCCCGGCCGCCGCCGCGACGACGTCCAGACCAAGCGGGGCCGCGATGTGCTCGGCGATCGCCGCCTCGGCCGCCCGCGCATCGAGCCGCATCCGCCCGCCGGCGAAGTAATCCGCCGACAGGTATCCCAGCACCAGATCGGCGTCGCTGCAAGTCGGTCGGCTCCCGCCCAGGCCGTAGCAGGCCGGTCCAGGTCTCGCGCCGGCGCTGTCCGGACCCATGCGTAGCAGACCACCGGCGTCGATCCAGCCGATCGAGCCGCCGCCGGCACCGACGGTCTTGATGTCCACGCTGGGCAGCGCCAGCGCGAACCGGTTCACCGAGGCCGCGGTGGTGAGCGCCGGCGCGCCGCCGTGGACCAGCGAGGCCTCGAAGCTGGTGCCACCCATGTCGATGGTAACGAAGCCGTCCGCGTCATGGGGCGCGACATAGGCCCGGCTCGCCGCCGGCGCCGCAGCGGGGCCCGACAGCAGGCGCAGCGCCGCGCGCGCGGTGGCGGTCGCCGGCACGGTGACGCCGCCGTTGGACTGCATGACCAGGAGCGTGCCCGTGAACCCCGCGGCGGCCAAGCGAGCGGTGAGCCGGTCGAGATAGCGCTTCAGGATCGGGCCGACCGCCGCGCTGAGCACCGTCGTCGAAGTACGCTCGTAATAGCGAAGCTGCGGAATGATCTCGCTGGAGACCCCGACATAAGCTTCAGGCATCAGCGCGCGAAGCCGCACGGCGGCTCGCCTCTCGTGAGCGCCGTCGGCATGGGCGTGCAGGAAACAGATCGCCACCGCCTCGACGCCATGGGCCTTGAAGGACGCCGCCGCCTCGTCGACATCGCCGAGTTCCAGCGGGGCGATCTCGCGGCCTGCGTAATCCAGCCGGCCGCGGACGGGCAGGCGCAGGTAGCGCGGCACGATCGGCACAGGCGCGGCATATTTGTTGTCGTAGAGGCGTTCGCGGATGCCGCGGCGCATCGCCAAGGCATCGCGGAAACCCGCCGTGGTCAGCAGCCCGGTCCGCGCCGTCCGTCCGGTGAGGACGGCATTGGTCGTCACCGTCGTGCCGTGGACGATGCGCTCGAGCGCGGCAACGAACGCCCGCGGCCCCAGCCCGACCGCCGCAGCGAGCTCGCCAAGCCCGGTCATGACCGCGTCCGACGGATCCTCGGGGCTCGACGGCACCTTGTGGATCCGGCCGGCCCCGTCCTCGCCCACTAACAGGAAATCGGTGAATGTCCCCCCGACATCGATGCCCAGGCGGTATCGTGGCCGTCGGTCAGCCATGGCCGGCGACCCCGTCGCGCCTCGGCCGGTGGCATGCCATTCCGATCACACTCCCGTCGTTCCGAGCTAAGCGAAGACTCCCGACCGCGTGCACGAGCCTCCTTGCCGCGCGCAGGGTGACGGCTGACGCTGCCGGTGGCAACCGAAGCGCGGGGCGAGGATGGAACGCACCCACCCTGTTGCTGCCCAGCCCGGTCCGGCGTTACGGACACGTCCCAGCGGTCGATCGCTGCCGAGGCGGTGCGGATATTGCCGCTCGATTACGGCGCGATCGGTGTTAAACTGGGGCTACGGGCGCACGACGACGACCGCGACCGGAAAACCGGAGACGCCGAAGATGACCGAGAACGCCATCCTGCCTTTCGTGCGCAATGCCTGGTACATGGCCGCTTGGGCCGATGAGCTCGACGACGGACCGCTTGCGCGGACGATCATGAACCAGCCGATTGCGCTCTACCGTGACCAGGCCGGCAAGGTGGGCGCGCTGGAGGACCGCTGCTGCCACCGGGGCGCGCCGCTGACCCATGGCACCGTTGTCGAGGAAGGCCTGCAATGCGGTTATCACGGGCTGATCTACGACGCCGACGGGCGATGCGTTCTCGTGCCGGGCCAGAAGAACATCCCGCCGTCGGCGCGCATTCGGAGCTATCCGATCGCCGAGAAGAACCGCAACATCTGGATCTGGATGGGCGATCCCGCGCGCGCCGACGAGAGCAGGATCGTCGATTACCCCTATCACGACGATCCCGAGAACTGGCCCTATTGCAAGGCCGTGGTGCCGATCAAGGCGAACTACCTGTTCATGATCGACAATCTGATGGACCTCACCCATCTGGGGTATGTCCACGCCAGGACCATCGGCGGCCAGCCCAACGCCCATGTCGCCGCGGAGATGGAGACCAGGCCGACTGAGAACGGTGCCTACTTCATCCGCTGGCTGATGGATCACGACCCGCCGCCGACCTACCAGAAGGGCGGCAATTTCGCCGGCAAGGTCGACCGCTGGCAGGAGTTCGAATACGTCGCACCGAGCGTCGTGCTCCAATGGTCCGGCGCGCTCGAAGTCGGCAAGGGCGCCAAGGAAAGCCGTGACAAGCCGGGGTTCCACCTGCGCCTTCTGCACTGTGCAACGCCGGAGACCGAGACCACCTTCCACTATTTCTGGTCGACCGCGCACGGCTACCGGCAGGACGATCCGGCGGCGACCCAGGAGATGTATGACGAGATTTATCCGACCTTCATCGAGGACAAGGTCATTATGGAGGCCCAGAAGGAACGGATCGATCTCGACCCGACCCGCCCGCGGGCGGAGAGCCACGCCGATGCTGCGCTGGCGCTCGCCCGTATCGCGCT
>CAYFYS010000429.1:0-2716 GCA_964347365.1 uncultured Rhodospirillaceae bacterium
CCCCCGTGGTCGGTCGCGCGCGACCGTTCGGTGGGCTCAATTTTCCTCTTTGCACAATCTATTCCGTGAATGACATTTAATGTCAATTTTTTTTCTTAATAAGGAAATTTTCGTGGTCGCGTTCGCAACGCACACCCGGCGGCGGAAGCCTGGATTCTTTCGCGCTGGTATCGGCTGGGCCGATGTTGTATAGCTGCGGCGTCCCGTCAGTATAACGGCTCGTCCCGGCACCCGGCCGATTGATAAGGAGCACTAGACATGCAGGTTCTCAGAGGGCTCGCCCTGTTTGCGTTGCCCGTCATGATCCTCGCGGGTTGTGAGAGCGCGCCCAAGGTGGATATGTCGGTGATCGAGGGCGCGCGGGCCACGGCCATGGAAGCGAAGTCCGCTTCCGACAAGGCCGTTGCGACGGCCGATCTCGCCGCATCGCGCGCCGAAGAGGCTGCACGCGCGGCCGAACGTGCAGCGGCGGCAGCCGAGCGCGCGGCGCACGAAGCCAAGGCGGCGGGCGACAAGGCCGACCGGATATTCCGCAAGGGCCTGCGCAAGTAGTACCGGAGCCGGCAATCCGACCGCACGTCCCGCGTAACGGCGGCGCGCGGCCGGATCGGCGGCTCAGCCGGCCGCAGCGTCGCGCTTCAGAATGGCCAGCGGCATGCCGCTGCGCTCGCGGATGGCAGTGTTGATGCGCCGCCAGTCCAGCAGGCCGGCCAACGGGCCGGCCTTTTCGAGGATGCGTTCACGAATGTTGACCGGCGTCTCTGGCGTCGGCCTGCCGGTCGCCTCGACCTCGTCGGCCTGGGCCTGGCTCGGGTGGGCCTCGATCATCAGCCAGTCGCCCACCCAGGCAAGCTTGATCGGCTCGTCAAGCACCGTGACCGGGGTGCCGATCGCCACCTGTTCGAACAGCCGCGCGATGTCCTCTGGATACAGCCGCACGCAGCCATGCGAGACCCGTCGGCCGACGCCATAGGGCTTGTTGGTGCCGTGGATCACATAGGCGGGCCAACCGAGATAGAGCGCGAACCGGCCCAGCGGGTTGTCCGGTCCCGGTGGGACGACCGCCGGCAGCTCCGGATCCTCCGCGCGGATCGATGCGGGCACGTACCAGATCGGCCGCTCGCGCTTCCTGACCACCGAGGTCCGTCCGATCGGGGTACGCCAGCCTTCCCCGCCGATGCCGATCGGTGCGGTGAGCACCTCTCCACCCCCGGGCGGGAAATAGTAGAGGCGCTGGTCGCCCAGATTGACCACCAGCCCCTTGCGGACGCCCTCGGGCAGGAGGTGAGAGGCAGGCACGATGATCTCGGTGCCGGCACCGGGCAGCCAGGGGTCGATATGGGCGTTGGCTGCGCGCAGTTCAGTGTATCCGACATTGTAATGACGGGCGAGGTCGAGGAGCGTATCTTCGTGGCGCGCGGTATGGTGCGTCAACGCGCCGACTATGGCCGGGATGGCGTGTGTTCCCCCGGCCGCGGCGGCCTGCGCCTCCCCGGCCGCCAGGCTCGCGGTGCCGGGTGCCGCGGCGGCCGCCAGCCCCGCCAGCACGGCTGCCCGCGAGACCCGACCGATTCCGCTGCTGTGTGATCGTCTGCCCATTACGCGCTCCATCGGCCGACGGCGCGCGGCAGCGCCGCCCCGCGCGGCGTCCTTTGCACCCGGCGCACCATCGGACTATAGATAGCACGAAGCGCCGGAAAGGGAGTACAGCAATGGAGCGTCTGATAGTCGGTATCACCGGGGCCACCGGTACGATCTACGGCGTCCGCGTGATGGAGCTCCTGCGCCAGTCCACCGATATCGAGGTGCACATGGTGATGAGCCGGTCGGCCAAGCTGACCCTCAAGATGGAGCACGATGCGGAGATCGACTACATCCACGGCCTCGCCGACGAGGTGCACGAGGTCGGCAATATCGGCGCCTCGATCTCCTCGGGCTCGGTTCATTCCAGGGGCATGATCATTGCGCCGTGTTCGATCAAGACGATGTCGAACATCGCCATGGGCAACACCGGTGATCTGATCAGCCGGGCTGCGGACGTCGTTCTGAAGGAGCGCCGCACGCTCCTGATCGCGATCCGCGAGACCCCGCTCCATGTCGGACATCTGAAGAACCTCGTCCGGCTGAGCGATTTGGGCGCGGTGGTCTTCCCGCCGGTGCCGGCCTTCTACAACCGCCCCTCGACGCTGCAGGACATCGTCGATCAGAGCTGCATGCGCATGCTCGACCAGTTCGGCATACATATCGAGAACGCGCCCCGCTGGGGCGAGGAGGGCGGGGTGCCCGCGGTCGGCCAGAGGATCGCCGGCGGCAGGATCGCCGTCTCGGGCGAGACGGCGGGCGGCTGAGTCGCCTTACGCCAGCCGCGTCGCGACCGTCCCGAGACCGTCGATCTCCACCCGCGCATCGACCGGGAAGCGTTCTAGGAAACGCGGCCGGACCAGCGCGCCGGTCATGACGATCTGACCGGCGCGCAGCGTCAGCCCGACGCGCGCCAGCGCCCCGGCGAGCCAGACCACCGCCTCCAGCGGGTGGCCGAGGATGTCGGCCCCGCTGCCCTCGCCGATCGCCTCGCCGTCGATGATCGTTCGGCCGCACACCGCATCCAGGCGCATCGGATCGATCCCGGCGACCGGCGCGCCGAGCACGCAGGCGGCCTGGAAGAAGTCATCGGCGATCAGCGTGGCCACGCCGCGGGCGGCCCAGTCGCCGTAGC
>CAYFYS010000430.1:0-2707 GCA_964347365.1 uncultured Rhodospirillaceae bacterium
CAGCGTCGCTCATGTGAAAGGGGTGGATCTCGCAGTAGACGCCGCTCTCCCGGATCCGCCGCGCGATGAGCTGCGTTACCTGGGAGCCGAAATCGAGGATCAGGACCGCCTTGTCGCCGCGGTCCGCGGGCGGGGCGGCCATCAGCCCGGGCGCGCGGCGAGAACCGACGCCCGGGGCCAGGCATAGGCGAGTTCGACGATGTCGCCGCCGCCGAGCGATCCGCAGCGCCGCCCGACGAGCCGGCCGCCGAGGGATTCGTAGAAGTACCTGGCCGGGTTGCCCTCGAGAACCCAGACCATCACCGACGGGCCGCAGCGCTCGGCGAGCCCGACCGCCATGGTCGCAAACAACCGCCGCCCGACGCCGCGGCCATGGAAGTCGTCATCGACATAGAGCGTATAGACCTCGCCGTCGTGGCCGAGCCGGCTCTCGCGCGCGGCGCCGCCGCTGGCGAAGCCGACGACCCTGGTCGGGCCGTTGCCGGTGGTCTCGGCGACGATCACCCGTTCGGCGGCCCCGGGGCAGGCAATCAGCCGCGCCCAGGCCTGGCTGCGCCGTTGTCCGGCGCGCATGCCGACCAGCAGCCCGTCGGGCAGCAGGCCCGCATAGGCGCAGCGCCAGCCTTCGACATAGATCCGGGCGATGGAAGGGGTGTCGCCGATCCGCGCGGCGCGCAGCCTCACCATCGCCGTGTCCCCCGGGGCGCAGGGCGAGCAAAACCCAGTCTAGCCGCCGCGGCCATAGTTCGGCGCCTCCCGGGTGATCGCGACATCGTGGACGTGACCTTCCTGGACGCCGGAGATCGTCGTCCGGCGGAACCGGCAGGAGGATTGCATGACCGCAAGCGATGCGCTGCCGGTATAACCCATCGCCGCCCGCAGCCCGCCGACGAGCTGGTGCAGTACGCCGGCGACGGGGCCCTTGTAGGCCACCCGCGCCTCGATGCCCTCCGGCACGAACTTGAGCTGATCGGCGACATCCTGCTGGAAGTACCGGTCGGCCGAGCCGCCGGCCATCGCACCGAGCGAGCCCATGCCGCGATAGGCCTTGTAGGACCGCCCTTCAAACAGGAACACCTCGCCCGGGCTCTCGTCGGTGCCGGCAAGCAACGAGCCGACCATCGCGCAGTCCGCGCCGGCTGCGATCGCCTTGGCGAGATCGCCGGAGTAGCGGATCCCGCCATCGGCGATGGCGCCGACGGCGCGCTCGCGGCAGGCCTGGGTGCATTCGACGACGGCCGAGAACTGCGGCAGCCCGACCCCGGCGATGACCCTGGTGGTGCAGATCGAACCCGGCCCGATGCCGATCTTGACCGCGTCGGCACCGGCATCGGCCAGTGCGCGCACCCCGTCGGGCGTGGCGACATTGCCGGCGATCACCTCGGTACGATTGCTCAGCCGCTTGATCCTGCCCACGGTATCGATCACGCCGGCGGTGTGTCCGTGCGCGGTATCGACGACGATCGCATCGGCCTCGGCATCGATCAGGGCTTCCGCCCGGGCGATGGCGTGCGGACCCACGCCCATCGCCGCTGCAACCCGCAGCCTGCCCTTGTCGTCCTTGCTGGCGTCGGGATGGCGCTGCGCCTTCTCGATGTCCTTGACCGTGATCAGCCCGATGCAGCGGAAGGCGTCATCGACCACCAGCAGCTTCTCGATCCGGTGGGCGTGGAGCAGCCGCTTGGCCTCCCCGGTGCCGACACCTTCGTGCACCGTCACGAGCCCCTCGGAGGTCATCAGCTCGCGCACAGGCTGGCGGAGGTTGCTGGCGAAGCGCACGTCCCGGTTGGTGATGATCCCGGCCAGGCGCCGGTCGGCCTCGACCACGGGGATGCCGGAGATCCGGTGGTCCGCCATGAGTTGCAGCGCATCGGCCAGCGGCCGGTCGGGCGCGATGGTGACCGGATGCACGACCATGCCGGACTCGAACTTCTTGACCTGGCGGACTTCGCCGGCCTGCCGGTCCGGCGGCAGGTTCTTGTGCACGACACCGATCCCGCCGGCCTGGGCCATGGCGATCGCCAGGGCGCTTTCGGTCACGGTGTCCATCGCTGCGGACACCAGCGGGATGCCGAGCTGGATGCGCGGCGTCAACTGCGCCCGGACATCGGTGTCACCGGGCAGAACGGCCGATTCGGCGGGAACGAGCAGGACGTCGTCGAACGAAAGAGCCTCGAGAATTTCCATATCAGCGCTGTCCGACAACCGTGCGGCATGATACATCAGCCCGCGGCAAATCCCAACCGGGCCGGACCGGGGTGCGCAGCGCCGCGAAAGCCCCGTGCGACGATATAGGTTTCCGCAGACCCGCCGCGCGAGGCCGGCGGCTTGAATATCCGCACCGCGGCAAAATCGCCTTTCAGGACGCCCATCAACGGCGCGGCCCCGCCGCCGTCGAAGACCTTCACGACCAGCCCGCCGCCGGCTCGCAACACGCGACGGGCGAGATCGCAGGCGGCCTCGGC
Source organism: uncultured Rhodospirillaceae bacterium (assembly GCA_964347365.1). Lineage (GTDB taxonomy): Bacteria > Pseudomonadota > Alphaproteobacteria > MPNO01 > MPNO01 > CAYFYS01. Next base: position 2,466 of record CAYFYS010000430.1, read on the forward strand.
CAGGATCCGGTTGCGGATCCGGTCGGTCGGCCGATGCCCGGTCGCCGCTGCAGCCATGTCCGACAGCACGACGTCGCAGCCGCCGGCGAGCGCATGGACGAGACATTCGGCCTGGTCCGGATCGCCGATGTCCAGCCGCAGGAACGCCGCGCCGTCCACCGCCGCCATCTCCCTTGCGTCCACGGCAAGCACGCGCCCGCCGCCCGATCGGGTGCGCACCCGCTGGAGCGCGACCTGGGTCC
>CAYFYS010000431.1:0-2703 GCA_964347365.1 uncultured Rhodospirillaceae bacterium
CGAGCGCTTGCGTTTACAAGATAGGAATAATTATCATTCGCCGGACTTGGTGGGAGCAATTCAGTGACACTTGCCGAACTCAAGCGGGGCGACCGCGCGCGCATCGACGCCATCGATACGGGTGAGCCGAGCGTGCAACGCCTGATGACCCTGGGGCTGGTGGAGGGTACCGAACTGGAGTGCCTGGGGGGATCCCTGGGCGGCGACCCTATGGAGCTTCGCATCCACGGCAGCGCTCTGTCGCTGCGCCGCGCCGATGCGCGGCGGTTCACCGTTGCTTCGACCCGCCGCTCCGACTGATGGCAGAATCAGCGACAATCGCCGTTCCGCTGGAGAACGTGACGTTCTCACGGGCGGCCAGCATCGCGGTCGTCGGCAACCCGAACTGCGGCAAGAGCACGCTCTTCAATCGCCTCACCGGCCTGCACCAGCGCACGGCAAACTACCCGGGCGTCACCGTCGAGAAGCGCACCGGCAAGCTCACCCTGGGAAAGACGGCGTTCGATCTCATCGATCTGCCCGGCATCTTTTCACTGAGCCCGGATTCAACCGACGAACGTATCGTCGTGGATGTATTGTTGGGCCGCGTGCCGGGGACCCCGCAACCGGACGTCATCCTGGCGGTGGTGGATTCGACCCGGTTGTACCAGGGGCTCTATCTTCTGCAACAACTGGCGGAATTGGGGCGGCCGATGGTGGTGGCGCTCACCATGGCGGACGATGCGCTGGAGCAGGGTATCGCGATCGACTGCGACGCCCTCGGCGCGAAACTCGGTGGAGTTCCGGTGTGCCCGGTCGTGGCCACCACGGGGCGGGGCTTTGCGGCATTGCGGGCCGGGATTGCCGCGGCGGTCGAGCAGCCGCTTGGCGAACGGGCGTCTTTCTGGCCGGCGCTGCGTAGCACGGCCCGGACCCTCCACGAGAAGGCGCGCGAGCCGCTTCAGTTGGTGGATATCGAGCGCGCCCTGATCGACGATGATCCGTTTTCGGTACAGAACCTGCGACGATCCTTGGGCGCAGACACGGACCAACAGCTCGCCGCGCACCGCGAGGCGCTGTGCGGAGGAGAGCCGCCGCTGGCGGTGGAATCGAGGCAGCGGTACGGGTGGATCGCCCAGGTCTTGCCGCAGTTGCAGTCCAGGGCTGCGGCTCCGGTGCGGCTGAAGAGCCGGATCGTGGATTGGATCAACCGGCCCTACCCGGCGACGGTGCTGTTTCTGGCGCTCATGGCGACCGTATTCCAGGCCGTCTTTGCCTGGGCGACGCCGATGATGGACCTGATCGATGCCGCGGCGGGCGGCCTCGGGGGCTGGGTGCACAGTACGCTGCCGGCCGGCGCCCTGGCCAGCTTCCTCGCCGACGGGGTCATCGCCGGCGTGGGCAGCGTCATCATCTTCCTGCCGCAGATACTGATTCTCTTCCTTTTCATCATCCTCATGGAGGATACCGGCTATCTGGCGCGAACCGCGTTCCTCATGGACAGGGTCATGCGCGCGGCCGGGCTGTCGGGCCAGTCCGTGATCCCGTTGATCTCGGGTTTTGCCTGCGCCGTGCCTTCGATCATGGCTACGCGGGTTATCCCCAACCGGCGTGACCGCATCGCCACCATCATGGCGACGCCGTTCATGACCTGCTCCGCGCGCTTGCCCATCTACGCGCTGTTGATTGCCGCGTTCGTGCCGAACCGGGCCATCGGGATCGCCAACCTCCAGGGGCTCGTGCTCTTCGGGCTCTACCTGATCGGCGTCGTCGGCGGCGTCGGCACCGCGCTGTTGCTGAGACGCTCGGCGCTGCGAGGGCCGAAGCCCACGTTCATCCTGGCGCTGCCGGAGTTTCGCGTGCCGAATTTCCGTACCGTGCTCATCAAGCTTCTGGACCGCGCGCGGGTGTTCCTGCGCCGGGCGGGAACGGTGATATTCGCCGTGGCCGTCGTCGTCTGGGCGTTGGCGTATTTCCCCCGCGCGGCCGACATCGAAAGCCAGCGCCTCGACGCGCAGGTCGAGGTACAGGCCACGCTGCAGGGTGAGGCGTTGGCGGCGGAGATTTCCAGAATCGATAACGAGGCCGCGGCGGCGCAATTGGCGCAGAGCTGGCTCGGGCGCATGGGGCATTGGGTCGAGCCCGTGTTCACGCCCCTGGGCTGGGATTGGCGCGTCTCTGCCGCCGTCATCGCGGGTTTCCCGGCCCGGGAGGTCGTCGTCGCCGTGCTCGGGACCATCTACGCGGTGGGCTCGGAAGCGGACGAAACCAGTCTGGCGGATCGGCTGACGTCCGCGCAGTGGCCCGACGGGCGAATCGTGTTCACACTGCCCATGGTGCTCGGCCTGATGCTGTTCTACGCGTGGTGCATGCAGTGCGCGGCCACGCTGGCGGTGATCAAGCGCGAAACCAATACCTGGAGCTGGCCCGTGTTCGTGTGGGGCTATATGACGGCGCTGGGCTACCTGGGGGCGCTGCTGATCTTCCAGATCGGCAGCGTTTGATTCCCGATGAAGAACGGCAACAGGACGGAGCTGTACTGGCGCGCCAATCTACGGCTGGTCGCCGGCTGTCTGGCCGTCTGGTTCATCGTCTCGCTCGGTTTCGGCGTGATCCAGGCCGAGCCGCTGAACCGCATTCGATTCTACGGCTTCGAGCTTGGATTCTGGTTCGCGCAGCACGGGTCCATCCTGTGCTTCATCGCGGTGATTTTCTATTACGCGT
>CAYFYS010000432.1:0-2702 GCA_964347365.1 uncultured Rhodospirillaceae bacterium
CAGACGTGATGCGGCAGCTTGTGCTCGCCGCAATTGGGGCATTCGCCGTACGCGGCGCGCGCCAGACGATGATGGGATCGCCGCATGTTGCGGCGAGACTTGGAGGTTTTCCTCTTGGGAACAGCCATGACGACCGTCTCCGTTGCACATTGCCTCGCAAGCGCGATTGTCTCGCGAACACGATTGTCCCGCAAACGCGGGGCGGTTGGCCACCGAACGCGATGCGGGCGGGCAACCCGGGGCCGGAGTCTAATCCTTTCGCCGCAACCCCGCCAGCGCGCCGAACGGGGTATCGGGCCTTTCTTCGTGAATCACCGCGTATTCGGGCTCCCCGCGCTGGGCGGTCCCGCCGGCCTTTCGGGGATAGGAATCGAGCAGCAACGAGAGTTCCTCGGCAACGATTTCGCCGATGTCGAACGCCCCTTCGGGCAGTGGCTCAAGGTCGTCATCGGCGGCGAACTCGGCCGTTCTCGGCCGGCCGGACGGGTTGGCAGCAGCGCTGAAGGCAAGATCGACCCGCTCCTGGATGCGATTGGCGACCGGCTCCAGCGTCCGCACGCAGGTCTGGACGACGTCCGCCGAGATGTCGGCGGATAACATCACCTCGGAGGCGTCGATTCGCTGGAGCGTGACCCGCGCGGCGAGTGTCTCGATCGCTGCGAGCCCGAAGCGTACGGCGAGCGCCCGACGCTCCGATTCGGCAGCCTCGATTTCGAAGACCGTTGCTCCGGCGTGCGCGGCGATGCCGTCGAGATCGACGATGCGTGAAAATTCAGCCTGCACGCGCCCTGCCATCCTGCCGGTCGCCGCCGTCCCCTCCGACGGGCGCGACGAAATCGATATCGCCATCCATCAGCCGCTCCAGCGGCAGCGTATCGACATGATCGATCTGGCTGCGCAGATAGCGGGCCATCGTGCGCACGCAAGCCGGATCGGGCGCAACGGTACCGTAGAGATTGCGTGCAAGCACGGCCCGAAGCGCGGCCTCGCCGCCGGCCAGCCCGCCCTCATAGGCGCTGATCCGTCCGTAGAACGCCTTGACCATGGCCTTGACCCGACGGCCGACGCCGAGGTCGCCCGCGCCCATCTCGCGCAGGCTCCGGTCCATATCGTCGAACATCCGGTCGAACAGAGCCTGGGCCAGCGCCTTCGTCCGCCCGCCCTCCGCCCTGAGACGGCGCAGGACGACGAACACGTGCAGGGCGATGAGCTCGAATCGGCCATCAAGCGTGTCCGGGACGCCGGCCAGGAGATAGTGTCCGGGCTTGCGCGCCTGATCGACGACGGCTTCGTAGAGCCGCCATGCGACAGCCGATCGAGTGTTGGCGCGAAACGGCCTTGTCAGTCTCATCGTCCCCGGTCGCGACGCCCTATACGCCGCCCTCCCCCCGGCCTCGCTATCGCGATGCGGGAGTACGGTTTAGAGTATTCCATCGCTCCAAATCGGATACGAGGCAAGGTGGTTCCTGGCATGGCGGTCCCTCCCCTCATCGAATCGGTTCGCACATCCGCGCTTGCCCTGGCATTGATCCTTGCCGGCGGCGCTTTCCTTTCCGGCGGGTGTGCACCGCAACGCGACCACAACGGCAACATCCCCCTGGCGGGGAGCGTCGAGGAGATCCGGCCCGGCCGGCACACCCGCGAGGACATCGCCACACTCTTGGGCAACCCGTCCGCGCGGTCGACCTTCCAGCAGGACCGGATCTGGTACTATATCGGCAAGCGTACCGAAACGCTGGCCTTCTTCACCCCGGAGGTCCTCGAGCACGGCGTGGTGGAGATCCGCTTCGACGACCGGGGCATCGTCGAGGAGGTCAAGCGTCACGACGCAGCCACCGCCGAGAAGGTGGCGCTCGTCGAGCGGACCACGCCGACCAGGGGGAACGACGCGACCCTGATCGAACAACTCGTCGGCAACATCGGCCGGTTCAACCCGGTGCCCGGCGGGGGCGACACCGCCCTCGGCGGCCCCTGACGGGCGGCGCGGGCACTGTTCAGGCGGCGAGCACGGCGAGCAGCAGGAGCGCCACGATGTTGATGATCTTGATCATCGGGTTGACGGCCGGGCCGGCGGTGTCCTTGTAGGGATCGCCGACGGTATCCCCGGTAACCGCGGCCATGTGGGCATCGGATCCCTTGCCACCGTGATTGCCGTCCTCGATGTATTTCTTGGCGTTGTCCCATGCCCCGCCACCGGACGTCATCGACAGGGCGACGAAAATGCCGGTGACGATCGTGCCCAACAGCATCGCGCCCAGGGTCGTGAATCCGGCCGCCGGGCCGCCGATCACATACATGACGCAATAGACCACGACGGGCGCCAGCACCGGCAGCATCGAGGGCAGGATCATCTCGCGGATCGCCGCCCGGGTCAGCAAATCGACCGCACGGCCGTATTCGGGCCTGCTGGTGCCCGCCATGATGCCCTGGATCTCGCGGAACTGGCGACGGACCTCGATGACGACGGCACCCCCGGCCCGGCCCACCGCCATCATGCCCAGCGCGCCGAACAGGTAGGGCAGCAACCCGCCGATGAACAGGCCGATGACGACGAAGGGATCTGCAAGACGGAAGGTTATGCTCTCGGCGATGTCGGGGAAGTAATAGGCAAGGTCCTGGGTGTAGGCTGCGAACAGGACCAGCGCGGCGAGGCCGGCCGAGCCGATGGCATAGCCCTTGGTAACCGCCTTGGTGGTGTTGCC
>CAYFYS010000433.1:0-2700 GCA_964347365.1 uncultured Rhodospirillaceae bacterium
TGGTTCGCTTCCCGGTAACGTGCCCACTATAACGGAGGACGGCGAAACAGGGAGGGGCGACATGGCCCGGGTGATCGTGACCGGAGCCGCAAGCGGCATCGGCCGTGCCTGCGCCCACGGCATGGCCGCGGACGGCGACCGGGGGCTGGCGGTCGAGCTCAGCGAGGAAGCGCTTGCGGCCGCCCATCCCGGTGCCGGCAATGCGCTGTCGTTCATGGCCTGCGACGTTGCCAGCCCGCAGGACTGCCAGGCCACCGTCGGCGAAGCGCTGTCGCGGCTGGGCGGGCTGGATGCGCTGGTCCACTTCGCGGCGATCCATTCGACCGCGCCCTGGGATGCGGTCACCGAAGCGGAGTTCAACCGCGTGCTGGCGGTCAACGTGACGGGCTCGTTCCTGATAGCCCAGGCCGCGGCCCGGCCGATGGTCGCGGCGGGCAAGGGTGTGATCGTCTTCACCGGCTCCAGCATCGTCCATGCCGGCGGCGTTGGCGGGCAGGGCCGCGGCGGTCCGGCTTATGCGAGCTCGAAGGCGGCGATCATCGCGCTCACACGCTCCTATGCCCGCGCGCTCGGCCCCGGCGGCGTGCGAGTGAATGCGATCGCGCCGGGCTCGACCGAGACCCCGATGACGGCCGGCTATACCGAACAGGCTTGGGCCGGCGTGCGGTCGCGATCGGCGCTCGGACGACCGGGCCATGTCGATGACATCGTCGATGCGGCGCGTTTTCTGATCTCCGATCGGGCCAGCTACGTCACCGGTGAGATCATTAACGTCAACGGCGGGGCGAGCTTCGCGTGAGGGGATCGTTGTGGTTCCGTTGCGCGCTTGCACACCAGGCGCGCCGTCTTCAGGCCCCGAGATCCCAGAACAGCCCGGCCATGATCGCCAGGCCCTGGCGGGCGACCGGCGCAAGCAGGTGTTCGTTCGGCGCATGCTGCGAGCAGCCCGGATAGGAATGCGGCACCCAGATCGTCGGCAATCCCAGGATGTTCGCGAAGGCATCGTTTGGCAGCGACCCGCCGAGATTGGGCAGCACGACCGGCGGCGCGCCGGTGGTCCTGGCGATCGAAGCCCTGGCAAAGCCGACCCATCGGTCGTCCGGGTCGAGTCGGGTCGCCGGGAAGCTGCCGCCGCCGCGCGCGGTCACCGTGACGGCGGCGAACCCTTCCCGGTCGAGGTGGCGGCGCAACGCCGGGACGATGTCATCGGCATCGGTGCCGACCACGAAGCGGAGCTGGCAGGCTGCGCGCGCCGATCCCGGGATCGCGTTGACCGGCGCCGGCGGTGTGCCGGCGTGGAGCGCCAGGATCTCGAAGCTGTTCCAGCCGTAGATCCGCTCGGCGGGGGTGAGGCCGGGCTCGCCCCATTCCGGATCGGCGACCGGGCCGCCCGGACCGCCGCTTATCTCGAGGCCCGACAGCGCCCGACGTACCGAATCGGGCAGCGTCGGCCGCCATTCCGGCACGAGGATCCGCCCGTTTCGATCGATGATGCGGGCGATCGCGGCACAGAGGACCGCCGCCGGATTGGCCAGCGCACCGCCCCAATTGCCCGAATGATGGGCGCCTTCGCGCAGGTTCACCGACAATTCGATCGGCTGGGTGCCGCGTGCACCGAGGAAGATCGTCGGCCGGTCGGCGGCAAGCCTGGGACCGTCCGAGGCGACGAACAGATCGGCCGCCAGATCCGTGCCCGCACGCTCGGCGCACAGCGTCCGCAGGCCCGGCGAGCCGACCTCCTCGCCCGTCTCGAACAGCAGCCGCATCTCGAAGCCCAGCCGGCCGCGCTCGGCGATCACCGCTGCCATCGCGCCCAGATTGATGCTGTGCTGGCCCTTGTTGTCGGCGGTCCCGCGGCCATAGAGCCGCGTGTCCCGGCGGGTCAGACGCCAGGGTCCGAGCCCGTCCGCCCAGCCCGCATCCTGGCCCAGCAGCACGTCGCCGTGACCATAGCTCAACACGCGCAGACCGGCCGCAGGCTCGGCCCGCCGGGCAATCAGGAAGGGCGGGCCGTCCGCAGCCTCGTTCTCGACGATTTCCCCCGTGAAACCGAGCGCTTCCAGACTCGGCAGGAGCTCCGCACGGAGATAGTGCGCAAGGCGTGTGCCCGCCGCCGGATCCTGGCTGGTGGTTGCGATCGCCACCCGCCGGGTCAGATCCTCGGCGAACCCGCCGCCGTCGAAATAGGCTACGGCCCGCGCAATCGCGCCTTCACGGCTCATCGGCGCTTCCTCGGCCGGGCAGCGGGCGCCGCCGCCTGTTCGGGGCGTGTCATCAACCCATCCTCGTAAGGGGTTTGGTGGTCTCGCGCGGCGCCGTTTCCGGATACGAAAAGGGCGGGGCCGTCCGCCCCGCCCACGCCTGGCGAGCATGGGGTTTATCGCACCGATCGCGTCCCGCGTCAACAAGTTTTTTTCATGATGAGAAAATTTTTTGGAATCGGTCCCGACGCCTCCAACCCTCGATGGCTTGGATGCCTTCTAAAACCGGACAGATCATCTGGTACATCCACCGGACATATCCCGTGTTACCGACGCCCGAACCGGAGGCGGTTGTCGGAAATCGCCGCTGGCGTATGATGGGGCCCGACGCGAGGACACGCGCGCGAGAGGAGCCGGACCGTGGGCCTGAGGATTACGCAGTTGAGCCCGAGCCTTGGCGCCGAAATCGGCGGGCTCGATCTGAACGAGCCGTTGAGCC
>CAYFYS010000434.1:0-2699 GCA_964347365.1 uncultured Rhodospirillaceae bacterium
GCACCTTGACGATCTGGCCGCCGAAGCCCTTGATCCAGGAGACCTTGTACGTGCCGGTCCGCGCGAGGATCTCGTCGACCTTGGGCATGAAGGCCTTGATTGCCGCGCCGACCGGCGCGTAGTGGTGGGTGTTCCCCGAGATCACCGTCAGGCGGATCCTCTTGGCTGCCTCAGTCGGTGTGGCGGCGAGGACGACGGCGGGCAGCGCCGCGGCAATGACGCCCATCGTCCTGCACAGGCGCGCGGATCTCTGCGTGCTGTGTCTCATCGAACCCTCCCCCTTTGGTTGTTTGCGTTGCAACGCCCTGGGCGTTCGCCTTCAGGTTAGCACGCCCTGGCGCTGGGCGGTCAAGCAAGGCGGAAGCGCGGACATCCGGCCCGACCGGGGCCCGACCGGATAAAGGAAAGGGGGCCGGACGGTACCGGCCCCCTTCGGCTCTTGCGCAGAACGCGCCGGCTAGGTCTTCGGACGGTGCCTTTCCGCGACCTTCTTCAACAGCCCGTACATCTGGCGGACCTGCGGGTTCTTGTGCTGGCCGAGGATCTTCTCGCCCAGCGGTTGCAGCCTCTCGAAGTAGCGCTGCTGGTCGGCGTCGGAGAAGTAGATGACCTCCACCCCCGCGTCACGCCATGCCTGCTTGGTTTCCTCGATCTTGCTGATGACCCGCTCGGCGACCCAGTCCTCCAGCTCGCCGGGTACATCCATGACGATCTTGCGCAGATCCGCCGGCAGCTTGTTCAGCCAGATCTTGCTGTACCAGGTCGCCGGGGGGATATAGCCGCCGCCTGTGACGGTTGCGAACTTGGCGACGGTCTGGAACTTGAGCCCGTTCATCGCCACGATGCTCGACCGGCAGCCATCGACCACACCGCGCTGCATCGCCGGTACGACCTCGGTGAAGGGTATCGGCACGCCCGTGCCGCCCCACGCCGCCGGGAATGCCCGCTCCACCGGGCTGGCGAGGACACGGATTTTGAGGCCGGCGATGTCTTCCGGCTTGCGGATCGGCGTCATGCTGGCAATCGAGGTGCCCTCGTAGACGATCAGACCGGCGCCGACCACGCCTTTGTTGACTGCAAGCGCGAGGTAGGGGTCGCGGAACTCGGGGTCTGTGATCGACTTGTGGCCGTGCTGCTGGCTTGCGAAGACGCCGGGTGCATCGAGCACCATGAACGTCTTGTTGACGCCGACGAAGACGCTGGGCGGTGGCAGGAAGACCTCTTGCGTGCCGAGCTGAATGCCTTCGACCTGGCGCGGGATTTTGCCGAGCTGGCTTGCCGGAAACACCTGGTAGGTGATCCGACCGTTGCTGCGCTTCTTGACCTCGGCGCCGATCTTTTCGCCCCACTCCTGCTGCGGGTCGTTGAGCGTCGCCATGCCGATCTTCATGTGGAATTTCTTCTGGGCCAGAGCCGATGACGGCTGCAGCGCCAGGGCGGCCACAGCCGCCCCGGCGAGCAGCGCCATGGCGCCGCCGCCGAAGGCGAGTCTCCGGTGGCTGTTCATTCGATGTGTCTCCCGTTCGTTGCCGCGTGGGTGTCGGCGCGATCGACTCGCGCCGGCCGGACTACCGGGTGGCCACGGTACGTCACCGAACGAAACATCTCACGCAGTCGGGCGCTAGCCGTTGGCTCATGGTTCCAGCAGCGGCATTGTCGGTCGAAAGTGCGATGAACGCCAGTCCAAAACGGTTCGTGCGCCGGGCGCGGTTGGACTCCGTCTCCCCGGCCTGTTTGAATGACGCTCGGATTCCGGGAGAGTGCCACGTGGCGGTTCGCGATGGTCGGGCTTTCGTCGCCGGGCTCAAGGCCCGCCCGCGCGAGGTCTGGATGGACGGTCGAAGGATCGCCGATGTGACCGCTCACCCGGCTTTCCGGCGCCCGTTGGCCCGGCTCGCCGGCCTGTTCGATCTGCAGCACACACCTGAACACCGCGCGGTGATGACCTATCGCTCGCCCACCAGCGGCGCGCCGGTGGCGACTGCCTTCATGCCGGCTGTGGACACCGCGGATCTCCAGCGCAAGCATGCCGCCTACCGCATGGCCGCGGAGGCGACGCTGGGGATGATGGGGCGTTCGCCGGACTTCATGAACTGTACCCTGCTCGCCTTCGCCGAGGGGCAGGCGGTGTTTGCACGCGGCGGGGCGCGGTTCGGCGAGAACATCCGGCGCTACTACGAAGCGGTGCGCGAGGGCGATCTATTTCTCACCCACGCGCTGATCCCGCCTCAGAACGACCGTTCGCGATCCTCGTCCGCCCAGGCCGCCCCGGATCTCCATCTCGGCCTGGTCGATCGCAACGCAGACGGGATCGTCGTGCGCGGCGCCCGGATGCTCGCCACCTTCGGGCCGCTGGCCGATGAGGTGTTGATCTACAACCTGCCCAACATCCCGGCCGAGGATGCGCGCCATGCCTTGATCTTCGCCGCGCCGATCGATGCGCCCGGCCTGCGCCAGATCTGCCGCGCGCCCTATGACACGGGCGCGGCGCGGCCGGCCGACCACCCGCTGGCGGCAAACTTTGAAGAGTGCGATTCCCTGCTGATTTTCGAGGACGTCCGGATTCCCTGGGACCGGGTGTTCGTGTGCGCCGATACGGCGACGGCCAATGCGATCTTCCCCGACACCAGCCTGCGCTCCTACACGGCCCATCAGACGTCGGTCCGCGGCTTGGTCAAGCTCGAGCTCGCGGTCGGGGT
>CAYFYS010000435.1:0-2691 GCA_964347365.1 uncultured Rhodospirillaceae bacterium
CATCCTCGCCGCCGATCTTGCGCGGCGTTGCGGGTTCGTTCAGGGATTGTCCTTCGATATGGGCGGGACGACAGCCAAGATCTGTCTGATCGACGACGGTGCGCCGCAGGCTTCGCGCAGCTTTGAAGTCGCCCGCCAGTATCGCTTCCTCAAGGGCAGCGGGCTGCCACTCCGCGTCCCGGTGATCGAGATGGTGGAGATCGGCGCCGGCGGCGGCTCGATCGCCTCGGTCGATGCGATGGCCCGACTTGCGGTCGGGCCGCGGAGCGCCGGCTCGGAGCCCGGCCCGGCCTGTTACGCCCGTGGCGGGACCGAGGCGACGGTGACCGACGGCGATGTCGTGCTGGGCTGGATCGACGCCGACGGCTTTGCCGGCGGTACGATGGCGCTGGATCCCGAACGCGCCGCGGCCGCGGTCGAAGCGGCGACGGGTGCGTCTCCCGGGCTCGGGCCGCGCGACGGCGCTTTCGGCATCTCCGAGGTGGTGGTTGAAAACATGGCCAATGCCGCGCGTGTACACGCGGTCGAGCGTGGCAAAACGCTCGATGGGCGTACCATGATCGCCTTCGGCGGCGCGGCGCCGGTCCATGCGGTCCGACTCGCCGAGAAGCTCGGTATCAGGCGGATCGTCGTGCCGGACGCAGCCGGGGTCGGTTCGGCAATCGGCTTCCTGCGTACGCCCGTCGCATACGAGGTCGTGCGCAGCCGCCATGTCGCGCTTGACGAGAGCTTTGATCCCGCGCTGCCCAACGCCCTGTTCGCCGAGATGGAGGCGGAGGCGGGCGCAATCGTCTCGGCCGGGGCTCCCGGCGCGGCGCAGATCGCTGCACGCACCGCCGATATGCGCTATAGGGGCCAGGGCCACGAGCTGTCCGTCGACCTGCCCGAGGGGCTGTTCGATGCCGGTTCGCGCACCGCGATGATCGCAGCCTTCGAGGCCGCCTATGCGGCAAGCTATTCGCGGACGATCCCCGGGCTCACGGTCGAGGTGATGAACTGGACGCTGCGGCTTGCCGCCGAAGGTCCTGCGCGTGCAGCCTGCCCGCCGGCGCCGCCGGATCGGGCGGCCGCGCCTGTGGCGATGCGCGCGGTGTTCGACCCGACGGCCGAGGCGATGGTTTCCGTCCCCGTGTTCGACCGCCGTGCGCTCGCGCCCGGCTCGCTGATCGACGGGCTTGCGGTCGTTGCCGAGGACGAAACCACGACGATCGTACTTCAGTCTCATCGCGCGCGCATCGATGCGCTGGGCAATGTCGTCATCACCGGAGAGCGGGGATGAACCGCATCAACGCGCTTTCGCCGATCCGACTGCAGCTCATGTGGGACCGTCTGATCGCCGTGGTCGAGGAGCAGGCACAGGCGTTGATCCGTACCGGGTTTTCGACCTCGACACGGGAGGCGGGCGACCTGTCGGCCGGGGTCTTCGACGCCCGGGGACGGATGCTGGCCCAGGCAGTCACGGGTACGCCCGGTCACGTCAACTCGATGGCGCGCTCGGTCCGGCACTTCCTGGACCGTTTCCCGACCGCAGAAATGCGCCCGGGGGACGTCTTTGTGACCAACGATCCCTGGATGGGGACCGGTCATCTCCACGACTTCACGTTCGTGACGCCGGCCTTTCGCCGCGGCCGTCTGGTCGCTCTGTTCGCCAGCACCAGCCATGTCGTCGATATCGGCGGCCGCGGCATGTCCTCCGACGCCCGCCAGGTTTACGAAGAAGGGCTCTACATCCCCCCGATGCGCTTCGCTGTCGCCGGAGAAGTCGATCGGACCTTGATCGACATCGTCGGCGCCAATGTGCGCGAGCCGGTCCAGGTGATCGGCGACCTGCATTCCCTGGCGGCCTGCAACGATGTCGGCTGCCGTCGGCTGGCTGCAATGATGGACGAATTCGCGATCGAGGATCTGGAGGCGGTGGCTGTCCACATCCTCGAACGGTCCGAGGTCGCGACCCTGGAAGCGATCGCCAGGTTCAGGCCCGGCACCTACCGCTATTCGATGCGGGTGGATGGGCTGGAAAAGCCGGTTGATCTGGTTGCGACGATGACCATCGGCGCGGACGGAATCGATGTCGATTTCACCGGCACCTCGGCGATCTCCTCCCATGGCATCAACGTGCCCTATTGCTATACGGAGGCCTATGCGAGCTTCGGTGTGCGCTGCATCGTCGCGCCGTCGGTGCCCAACAACGCCGGCTCGCTTGCTCCGATTCGGATCAGCGCCCCGGAGAAGACGATCCTGAACGCGCTCCACCCGGCGCCGGTCGCGGTGCGTCATGTCACCGGACAAATGCTGCCCGACGTGATGATCGGCTGTCTCGCCCAGGCAATGCCCGAGGCGACGCCGGCCGAAGGAAGCTCGTGCCTGTGGAACGTCTATGCCTTCGGCGGGCCGGGTCGGGTCGATGCCGATCCGGCTGCGGTGGCCGATGCCGAGCCGTTCACCGTCCTGAGCTTTCATTCTGGCGGCACGGGCGCACGGCCCGGCAAGGACGGGCTGTCGGCCACCGGCTTCCCAAGCGGCGTGCGCAGCGTACCGGTCGAGGTCACCGAGTCGATCTCCCCGGTGGTGTTCTGGCGCAAGGAGTACCGCACCGATTCGGGTGGGGCCGGGCGCAACCGCGGCGGGCTCGGCCAGGTGATAGAGCTCGGCATCCAGGAGGACGCGCCGTTCGCGTTCTCGGCGCTGTTA
>CAYFYS010000436.1:0-2689 GCA_964347365.1 uncultured Rhodospirillaceae bacterium
ACGTCATCACCAAGGACCCGGACACCGGGGTGCAGAACATGGGCACCTACCGCGCGGGCCTCAAGGCGCCCGACCGGCTGGTGGTGCGCATGGCCACCCGGGTGGGCGGGGCGGGCGGCTATGTCCACTGGAAGAAGTGCCGGGCGCAGGGTGCGGGTCTGCCGTGCGCGATCGTGCTCGGCTGCCCGCCGCTGGTCGCGTTCGTGGGTCCGCAGAAGCTGGGGATCGACGTCGACGAGATCGGTATCGCCGGCGGGCTGGCCGGTGAGCCGATCAACGTCGTGCGCGCGCGGACGGTCGATCTGCTGGTGCCGGCCGATGCCGAACTGGTGATCGAAGGGACGATCGACACCGCCGTGCTGGAGCCCGAAGGCCCGTTCGGCGAAAGCCATGGCCATGTGGCGCTGGAGGAATTCAATCTGCCGATGCGGTTGAGCGCGATCACCCGCAAGGCGCGCCCGGTGATCCCGTCCTATGTCAGCCAAGTGGCGCCGAGCGAGTCCTCGGTGATCAAGCGTATCGCATACGAGCCACTGTTCCTTGCCCATCTGCGCGACCAGCTCGGGGTGAAGGCACTCACCGGCGTTGCGCTGCACGAGAAGCTGACCGGGCTGCTGCGGGTGACGATCCTCACCCTGGAACGCGGTGCGCCCCGCACCGAGATCTGGCGCGCGCTCTACGGGGCGGCGAGCTTCAAGGGCGACTGCTCCAAGATCTGCATCGCGGTCAATGACGACATCGATCCCGACAACGCCGATGCGCTGCTGTGGGCGATGGCCTATCGCCACAACCCGGCCGAGGACATCGCGGTCCTCCCGCATCGCGGCCAGGGTCACGGACCCAAGCGCGAGCACGCGGGCGAGGAGGATGCGACACTGTTGATCGATGCCACGATGAAGTCGGCCATGCCACCGCTCGCCCTGCCGGCGCGGGCCTATATGGAAGGCGCGCGGGCGCTCTGGGAACGGCTCGGCCTGCCCGCGCTCAAGCCGGAATCGCCCTGGCACGGCTACAGCCTCGGCGACTGGACCGAGGACTGGGACCAGGCGGCGGAGCGCGCAGCTTCGGGGCGCTATCTGGAGAACGGTCGGCGCACGCTGCAGCGCCAGCGCGCCGGTCTTGCGCCGGAAACATCGGTGCGCGACGTTGCGGAAGCGGGACGCTGACATGACCGCAGCCACCGCTGTCGCCGCCCGTGAGGTGATGCATCGCAAGCTCGTCGCACGCGCGGCCGAGATGGTGACGGATTTGCGCGCACGCGCTGAGGAGGCCGAGGCGCAGCGGATGATCCCCGAGATCACCCACCGCGAATTCGTCGAGGCCGGCTTCTATCGCATCTTCCAGCCGGCCCATTTCGGTGGTCTGGAGTGTGATTATCGCATCCTGGTCGATCTGTCGGCCGAACTCGGCCGCGGCTGCGGCTCCAGTACCTGGGTGTTCACCAACCTCGCCGCCCAGTCCCTGATCTTGGGCTGCGGCAATGCGCAGGCCCAGGACGATGTCTGGGGTGCCGACCCCGCGGCGCTGATGGCTTCGGGCTTCGCCGTGGCCGGCGGCAAGGCCAGGCAGGTCGACGGCGGGGTGGTGCTGGACGGGCTTTGGAGCTTCTCAAGCGGCGTCGATTACTGCGACTGGCTCAACCTGCAGATCTTCCTGCCGCGCGCCGACGGTCCACCGGAACACCGCTTCGTGCTGGTCCCGCGGGGCGCTTTCGCGGTGGTTGACGACTGGAATGCGGCCGGGCTGCTCGCCACCGGCAGCAAATCGGTCCTCCTCAAGGAGGTGTTTGTCCCCGACCACCGCACCCTGCCGTCGGCCAACCTGTCCGGCGGCCGGTCGCTGAGCGCAGAACGCAACCCCTCGCCGCTGTTCCGGCTCTCGATCTGGTCGACGGGCACGCAGATCTTCTCGGCGCCGGCGCTGGGGATCGCCCGCGGTGCGCTCGAACAGGTCGAGTCCCTGTTTGCCGAGCGCGCCGGGGTGAGTGGGGTCCGGCTCGCCGAGCTTCCAACGGCGCAGGTCCGGGTCGCCGAAGCCGCCTCGGAGATCGATGCGGCCTGGGCACTGTTGATCCAGTGCGGCGAGGAATCGATGCGCTACGCCGTGACCGATACGCATCCGGAACTGCCGGTGCGCGCCCGGTGGCGGCGCAACAACGCCTACGCCACCCAGCTCTGCGTGCGCGCGGTCGAGCGGCTCTATCCGCTCCTGGGTGCGCGCGGGCTCGACCGGGCCAGCCCCTTCATGCGCGCTTGGCGCGACGTGCATGCCGTCTCGATGCAGATCACCCAGGCCTGGGACATCCAGTCGGTCAATGCCGGGCGTATCCGCTTTGGCCTGCCCTCGCTCGACCCGCGCCTGTAAAGGCGCAAAATGCCCCCGAGCCTGTTTTCTCTCAATCGGCATCGATCAGCACCGCGGCGAGGCGGCAGGGGCCGGTGCCGGTGTTGCGCCAAGCGTGGTTGGTGCCGCGCTGGACCAGGCAGTCGCCGGGGCGCAGAGGCACCTCGGAATCGTCGAGCACCAGGTTGAGCGTGCCCTCGATCACCACCACGTAATCGATCGTCGCCGTGGCGTGCATCTCCAGCTCCTGGTCGGGCTGGAGTTCCATCACCCGGAAAAGGGTCCCGCGTCGAGGCGGAGGGCGGCCGATCGGCCGCGCGCCCGCATCCTCCCGGCCCGCGTTCGG
>CAYFYS010000437.1:0-2687 GCA_964347365.1 uncultured Rhodospirillaceae bacterium
ATGGCGTCTTTTGAGAGCTGCGGCGCTTTCCGGGCGCGGCGAGGTGGTCCCGGCTGCGCGATGCCGGGAGCGCGTCCCGCCGACAGACGCGCCGCGGACGCCGGCCGCGCCCCTGTCGCAACGCGATGCGGTGCCCGATGCTGACGTGGATCGATGCGATCACCCAGGGCGTATTGCTGGGCGGACTCTACGCGTTGTTCGCCGCCGGCCTGTCGCTGATGTTCGGCATCATGCGGCTGGTCAACCTCGCCCACGGAGATCTGATCGTGCTGGCCGCCTTCTTCATCCTGTTCGTGGCCGACTCCTTTGGCGTGGACATCTTTCTTGCCACCGTCATCGTGCTGCCCGCCATGTTCGCGCTGGGCTATGTCCTGCAACGCCATCTGCTCAACCTCACGCTGGGGCACGACCTTCTTCCACCGCTGCTGGTGACCTTCGGGATCTCGATCGTCATCCAGAACGGGCTTCTGGAAACCTTCAGCGCCGACAGCCGCCGGTTGCAGGCCTTTGACATCGAGACCGCGTCCTGGCCGCTGGGTGGCGGCATCGCGCTGGGCGTCCTGCCGCTGATGACCTTTGCTACGGCCGTCGTTGCGATCATCGTTCTCAACTGGATCATGTATCGAACCGGGCTGGGGCGCGCGTTTCGCGCCACGTCCGACGATCCGGCGACGGCGCAGTTGATGGGTATCGACAACCGTCGGATCTTCGCGGTGGCAACGGCCATCGCATTCGTCGTCGTTGCGGTCTCGGCGCTGTATTTCGGGAACCGGGCACAGTTCGACCCGACCATCGGCGCATTCCGCCTGCTCTACGCCTTCGAGGCCGTCATCATCGGTGGCCTGGGGAGCCTGTGGGGCACGCTGGCCGGTGGGATCATCCTCGGCGTCGCCCAGACCGTGGGCGCGAAGATCGATCCCGAATGGCAGATACTCGCCGGCCACGTCGTATTCCTGATCGTCCTTGTGGTGCGCCCGCGGGGGCTGTTTCCGCGGGCCGTGGACTGATGTCCCGCTTCCACATCGAGACCCGTACGCGGGTGTCGAGCGCCATCGTCCTGGCGAGCGTGGTTCTGTTCGCCGTTCTGGCGGCCGCACCGGCGTTCGTCTCGCGCAGCGTCATCCACGACGTGTTCTTCGTTCTGACCATGCTCGCGCTCGCGCAGTACTGGAACCTCCTGGCCGGCTATGCCGGTCTGGTGTCCGTCGGCCAGCAGGCGTTCGTCGGCCTGGGCGCCTATACGCTGTTTGCGGGCACGATTCTCTATGGCCTCGATCCGCTGATCGCCATCGCGCTGGCCGGCGTCGTCTCGCTGGTTCTGGCGATCCCGACCGCGCTGGTGATCTTCCGGCTTCGGGGCGCCTATTTCGCGATCGGCACGTGGGTTGCCGCCGAGGTTTTCCGCCTCGTGCTGGCGCAGTGGAAGGATGTCGGCGGTGGGACCGGCACGTCGCTGCCGCGCAGTGCGACGAGCGGGATCTACGGTCTGGATGCGATCAAGGCGCTGTTTGGTGTACGCACATCGGCGGCGCGCGACATCGAGGCCTACTGGCTGGCTCTCCTGCTGGCGGCGGGCACGATCGTGCTCGCCTGCGCGATCCTGCGTGCCCGGCACGGGCTGGCCCTGGCCGCGATCCGCGATTCCGAGCCGGCCGCCGGCAGCCTCGGCGTGCGCGGCTTCCGCACCAAGCTCTGGATTTTCGCCGTTGCTGCCTTCGGCACCGGGCTTACCGGAGCCCTGATCTATTTCCAGAAAGCGCGCATATCACCCGATGCCGCGTTCTCGGTGATCGACTGGACCGCGTTCGTCATCTTCATCGGCGTCATTGGCGGGATCGGCACGATCGAAGGGCCGATCGGCGGGGGCTTGATCTTCTTCGTTCTGCAGAACTACCTCGCCGATTACGGTGCCTGGTACCTGATGCTGCTGGGTGCGATCGCAATTGCCGTCATGCTGTTCGCGCCGCAAGGCATCTGGGGCTTCGTATCGCAGCGCTACGGCCTGCAGTTGTTCCCGGTACGCCGCCGTCTGGTGTCCGAGGAGGAGCCGAATGCCACCGCCCGGTGAGGGCGAAGGACAGGCCATGCGCCGGCGACATCGCGGCGGAGATCGGCTTGCGCACGGCAATCGCGGCCGCTATACTGCAGCGCTCAACGGGGGGTCGGAAGGGCCGGCGTGGCAAACTTTCCATGGCGGAGAGGGTGCTTGTCAGCCGCGTTTGCCGTTGACAACGCGAGGCAAGTTCCCTATCTCGCCCGCTGGAGTCGCGGGGGCGGACGGGACATCAGACGGAGGGGTGCCCGAGTGGCTAAAGGGGACGGGCTGTAAACCCGTTGGCGTTTGCCTACGTTGGTTCGAATCCAACCCCCTCCACCAGAAGACCGGCCAGTCCGGTCGAGGGGTGCGGGGCTGTAGGCGTGGCGTCTGGTTGAGGCGATCATCCACGGGAGCACCCCGGCATCCAATGCAGCCGAACGCCTCGCCGACGGATCGCGGGTGTAGCTCAATGGCAGAGCCCCAGCCTTCCAAGCTGGTTATGTGGGTTCGATTCCCATCACCCGCTCCATGGCCGAAATCGGCCTGCCACGGCGCGAACACGCGTGATCGGGCTTGCGCGCGCTACGCCAACCCGGGGGAAGGGTAAGGATGTCGAAGGCGAGGTATGAGCGTCTGAAGCCGCACTGCA
>CAYFYS010000438.1:0-2684 GCA_964347365.1 uncultured Rhodospirillaceae bacterium
TCGGCGCTGCGGTACTCGGCGATGAGCCGCTTGATCCCCGGATCGCCGTCGAGGAGGCCTATTTCAAGCGCACCGGGATCTATCCGATCATGCACACGGTCGCGATCAAGCGGCAGACCTATGAACGCTACCCGTGGATTGCGATGAACCTTCTCAACGGGTTCGAGGAGGCCAAGCGCCGCAGCCTGGGGCGGCTGCGCAGCCTCACCCACTCGCAGATTCCGGTGCCGTGGATCTACGACACCGTCGCCAGGCTGGGCGCGGAGGTCTTCCCCGGCGGGGATTACTGGCCCTACGGCATCGAACCCAACCGGACTACCATCGAGGCCTTTCTGCAGTACTGTTTCGAGCAGGGGCTTTGTCACCGGAAGCTCGCGCCGGAGGATCTTTATCCCTGCGAGGTACAGAGCGCGTTCCGCGTTTGACGTCGACCGGCGCTCGGCTAAGCTGGGCACGATCAACCGAGGCAGGGCGCGTGCGAGGTTCCATGAGACGCTTTTTCCCCGCCGCGGTCGTCGGCCTCCTTCTGGGGTTCCTGAACATGGCCGCCGACGCCGCCGATCTCGAAAACACGCTTTACATGGACCTGGAGGCCGGCCGGGTGGTGATCGCGATGCGCCCCGACCTCGCGCCCAGGCACGTTGCGCAGATCAAGCGGCTTGCGCGCGCGGGGTTCTACGACGGCGTCGTCTTCCACCGCGTGATCGAAGGCTTCATGGCCCAGGGCGGCGATCCCACCGGCACCGGCACCGGCGGGTCCGGCAACAAGCTGGCGGCGGAATTCTCCGATGAGCCCCATGTCCGGGGGACGGCGTCCATGGCGCGCGCGCGGCATCCGGACAGCGCCGACAGCCAGTTCTTCATCATGTTCGCGCCCGCGCCGCATCTCGACGGCCAGTACACCGTCTGGGGCAAGGTGACTTCGGGCATGGCCTTCGTCGATCGGCTGGCGCGCGGCGATGCGCGGCGCGGCGGGCTGGTTGCCAACCCCGATCGGATCGTCCGCATGCGTGTCGCAAAGGACGTCGGGCAGGGCAATTGAGCACGCCGGCTGCCGGGACCCTTGCCGGGCAGCGTATCGTCGTCTCGCTGATCGGCGCGGGCCACTGCTACAGCCATCTGTGCTCGATCGCGCTGGCGCCGCTGTTTCCGCTGCTGCGCGCGGCGCTGGACGTAAGCTACCTCGCCCTGGGGAGCCTGATCGCCACCTTTGCGGTGGCCTCCAGCCTCGGCCAGATCCCGGTCGGGGTGTTGGTCGATCGGTTCGGCGGACGGCTGATCCTGGTCGTCGGGCTGGTCTGCCTCGGCGGGGCCTTCGTCGGCGCCGGCATCTTCGGCGGCTATTGGCCCCTGATGGCCATGATGGCGATCGCCGGGCTTGCCAACAGCGTCTTCCACCCGGCCGATTATGCGATCCTGTCCCGGCGCATCGATGAGCGCTATCTCGGCCGGGCGGTCAGCGTTCATGCTTTCGTCGGCTATGTCGGCTGGGCGGTCGCCCCGGCGAGCATGCTGGCGCTGTCCGTCCCGTTCGGCTGGCGCGGTGCGCTGATCGCTCTCGGCGCGGCGGGGCTGGCGATCGCCGCCCTGATCCAGTGGCAGGGCGCGGCCTTCGACGAGGGCCGCAAGGCCGCCCGGTCGCGCCCGGCACGGCAGTGGCAGAGCCCCGGGCAGATCGTTGCCACCATGGTCTCGCCCGTCATGATCGCGCTGTTCCTGTATTTCATGCTCACCTCGATGACCGTGGGTGGGGCGACGTCGTTTGCGGCCGTCATGATGGTGGAGCTGTTCGGCGTCGATCACGAGGCCGGAAACGTCGCACTGACGGCCTATCTCGCCGCGATGGCGGGCGGCGTGCTTGCCGGCGGGATCGCCGCCGATCGGATCGGCAAGCACGATTTCCTGGTTTCGGCCACCATCGCCGGCGGCGCGCTCTGCCTGGCGGCGATCGCGCCGGGCTGGGGCGGCTATCCCGCCGGTCTGATCTGCTTCGGGCTCAGCGGTTTCCTGATGGGTATCGCAAGCCCGTCGCGCGATCTGCTCGTGCGTGCGGCCTCCCCGCCCCGGTCGATCGGGCTTGCCTTCGGCTACACCTCGACCGGGCTCAGTATCGGCTTCGCCGCCGGCCCGCCCGCCATCGGCTGGCTGATGGATCTTGGACGGCCTGATTTCGGGCTGTTGACGCTGGCGGGTCTGTCGCTGTGCGCCGTCGTGACGGTTTTTGGAATGCGCGCCGGCCAGACCCGGCGATGACCGACGCGCCGCGCGCCGGCCATCGCGCGGTCTGGCGGCTGTCCCTGCCCATCATCGCGTCAAACATCTCGGTGCCGCTGCTCGGTGCGGTCGATACCGCCGTCGTCGGCCACCTGCCCGAGCCGCGCCATCTGGGTGCGGTGGCGCTCGGCGCGATGGTGTTCAACTTTCTCTACTGGGGCTTCGGGTTCCTGCGCATGGGCACCGCCGGGCTCACCGCCCAGGCGCACGGCGCACACGATGCCGACGAGGTGCTGGCGGCCGGCGCCCGGGCGCTGCTGATCGCCGCCGCCGTTGCGGCCGCTCTGCTGGCGGGCCAAGGCGTGATCGTCGTGCTCGCCTTCGACGTCCTGGAGGCGAGCGCCGAGGTCGAGGCCCTCGCCAGGCTCTACGTGGTCACGCGGATATGGGGCGCCCCGGCGGCGCTGGGC
>CAYFYS010000439.1:0-2684 GCA_964347365.1 uncultured Rhodospirillaceae bacterium
CGGTGCCGATGAAGTAGCCGCCGTCGTGCTCGTGCCATTTCGGCGTCGGGATTGCGCCGATGTCGATTTCCGCGCCCTCGCGGAAATTCTCCATCACCGCGCCGCCGTTGACGGTGGTCGGCGCGATGGCCGGCGCATCCTTCATGTAGTCGCGCCAATAGCGGATCAGCTCCATCTCCGGGGCGTCGGCCGGCAGGCCGAGCGTGATGTTGATCCGGGGCACCGAGGTCAGCAGGTTGGACAGCACCCGATGGCCCTTCGCAAAGCCGGGGATGTCATCGAACATCACCGCCGGGTTGCCCATCCTGCGCTGGTAGATATCGGTGATGCCGCCGATCTCCTCCTCGCGTTCGGCCCCGCAGACGTGCCGCAGCTCGCCCGCCTTGTCGATCTCCGCAATCCAGTCCCTGAGGTCCTTGTTGGCCATCGGATGCTCCCAGCCCTACGCCTTGCCCGCTTGGGTCAGTATGGTCTTCAGCCGCTCGGGTGTCACCGGCAGCCGCCGGACCGCCCCGGGGATGCCGATCGCGGCATCGATCGCGGCGGCGAGCGCCGCGCCGACGGCGTTGATCCCGCCCTCGCCAGCGCCCTTGACCCCCAGGCCGTTGAGTGGGCTAGGCGCGTCTTCGGTGAGCAGGGTCTCGATCGCCGGCGTCTCGGAGAGCGTCGGGAGCAGGTAGTCCGCAAAGGTCACCGACAGCGGCGCGCCGGCGTCGTCGTAGGCGAACTCCTCGTAGAGCGCGCCACCGATACCCTGAACGCAGCCGCCGTGGAGCTGGCCTTCGACCATCGCCGGGTTGATCGCCCGGCCGATGTCGTAGGCGATCATGAAACGCTCCACCACGACCGCGCCGGTCGCCGGATCGACCCGCACGACGGCGATGTGAACGCCATAGGGGTAGACCATCAGCTCGGTGCGGAACCAGCCCTCGGCGTGGAGCCCGGGGCCGTTGTCGCCGGCGAGCCGGGAGGACGGCGTCAACGCGCGGGCGATCTCGGCCAGGGTCATCGCGGCGCCGCCATCGGCGCGCACGACCGCACCGTCGACGACGTCGAGTCCCTCGGCCGAAATCTGCATCAGCGCGGCCGCGGCCTCGATCGCGCGCGCGCGCAACTTGGTTGCGCCGATCCGGGTCGCTTCCCCGATCATCACCGTCGCGCGCGAGGAGTGCGCGCCGCCGCCGTAATCGATCCGGTCGGTGCGGCCGTGGACCACACGCACCTGGCGGTAGTCGATGCCCAGCGTATGCCCGCAGATCTGGGCCATCGTCGTTGCGAAACCCTGACCGAGGGCGGCGCCGCCGGTCACAAGCTCGACCGTCCCGGCCGCATCCACCCGCAGGCGCACGCCGTCGGCCGGCCCGGGCGCGCTCTTTTCGACGAACAGCCCGAGCCCGGCGCCGACCATCTCGCCCGCCGCCCGGCGGGCGGCGAGGTTCTCCTGGAGGGTATCCCAGCCCGCGCGCTCCAGCGCCCTGTCGAGCAGAAGGCCATAGTCGCCCGAATCGTAGACCACCTCGTGGTCGATGGTGTCGATGCCGAGCCGGTAGGGCATGTCCGCGGCGCTCAGAAGGTTGCGGCGGCGCAGCGCGACCGGGTCGATGCCCAGCCGATCGGCGATCGCATCCATCAGGCGCTCGCGCACGAACGTGCCCTCGTAGCGGCCGGGCGCGCGGTAGGTCGCGCACGGCGTCTTGTTGGTCAGCCGCACGCGGCCGGTCGCCGCATAGGCCGGCACGCGATAGGGGCCGGGCAGCATGCCGGCAGTCATGTCCGGCACCCGCACGCCATGGGTGCGGATATAGGCGCCCTGGTCGTGCCAGAACGTATCCTCGATACCGAGCAGCCGTCCTTCGGCATCCACGGCCGCGCGGACCCGGTGGCGCTGATCACGCGACTGGTTGGCGGCCTGGAGGTTCTCCCATCGGTCCTCGATCCATTTTACGGGCCGGCCGAGCCGCAGCGCGGCGAGGCAGGCGAGGTAGTCCTCCGGATAGAGCTCGCCGCGCGCGCCGAACCCGCCGCCGATATGGGTCTCGTAGAGCTGCACCGATGACGGGCTGCGGCCGAGCGCGCGGGCGAGCTGGTCGCGGTTGAAATGCGGCCTCTTGGTCGCGCCGTGCAGCTCGAGCACGTCGCGCGCGGCATCGAAGCGGGCGAGAGCGCCCCGTGTCTCCAGCGGCACGGCGGAATGCCGGCCGATCTCCAGGTCGAGCGTGACCACCGCATGGGCGGCGGCGAAGGCCGGTCCGACATCGCCGCGGCATTTGCGCAGCACGTGGGCTTCGGTATCGCGCGCGCCGTCGAACGGTCCCGGAGCCGCATCGGCGGCAAGGACCGGCGCGAGCTCGTGAAAGTCGACGGCGACGAGCTCGGCGGCGTCCTCGGCGCGATAGGGGTCCTCGGCGAAGACCGCCGCGATCGGCTCACCGACATAGCGCACGGTGCGCGATGCCAGGATCGGCTGGCGGTAGGGTTCGAGCCCGCCGACCCGGGTGGCGCGGAATTCGATCGGGCCGATGTCGGCGATATCGTCCGCCGTCCACACCGCGCGGACACCGGGCGCGGTGCGTGCCGCCCCCGTGTCGATCGATTCGATCCGGGCGTGGGCCCGGGCGGCCCGCCCCCAGCGCCGGGGAAGCGGGGGAGCGCGCCCGCCGCGGCGGCGGCCCGACGCTGATCGA
>CAYFYS010000440.1:0-2681 GCA_964347365.1 uncultured Rhodospirillaceae bacterium
TTTCATCGGTTTCCTCGCACAGGAGCGGGTTCAGGGTATCGGCAGGCCCGGCGACTGGCCGGGCCGGAGCTGCATATCGAAGGCGGTCAACAGCGCCGCGGTCGCGGCATAAAGCCCCATCAGCGAGACCAGGTCCACCAGATCGCGCGTCCCGAAGGCGGCCAGCGCGCGAGCGTAGGTCTTGGAGCCGACACGCTTGTCCTCGAAGATCTCGCGACCGAGCGCGATGACGACGGCCTCGGTCGCGTCCAGCCCCGCGACCGGCCGGCGGTGACGCACCACGTCGATGGTTTGCGCCGACAGCCCCTCGCGCGCAGCGGACGCTTCGTGCTGGACCCATTCGAACTGGCAGTCCTGGGCGCGCGCGACCACCAGGATCGCAAGCTCGCGAATGCGCCCGGGCAGCGCCGTTTCCCAGCGCAGATAGCTGTTGAGCGGCTGGGTCAGCACCGCCAGACGCGGGCTGTTGAGCCGGATGCCGCCCGGTCCGTTGAGCCCGACAAGGGACCGGCCCGACACGGTCCGGAGCTGATCGAAGATCGCCGCCGCCTCGGCATCGAGCGCCTCGCGTCGGGGCAGCGGCAACCGGCAACCGGATTCGGCATCGATGTCCGCAGGAACCCGGGTTTCGGTCATGTCTGCACGCCTGTCCTCGCACGCCCGCGCCGTCGTCCACCGGCCGGCGCAGCGCAGACTAGGACGATGGCGCCGGCGTTTCCAGTTGGCAGGCGGCATTGCGCCGGGCGGCTGCGGCCGGCACAGTGGGTCCATGTTACGCTCGGCCCGTCCAGGTCCCTCGATTCGGGCGATCCCCGAAGGCGACACGCGCGAGCGCCTGATCTGCGGCGATTGCGGCTTTATCACCTACGACAATCCAAAGATCGTCGTCGGCTCGGTCGCGGTCTGGGAAGGCCGGGTGTTGTTGTGCCGCCGCGCGATCGCGCCGGGCCGCGGACGCTGGACCTTGCCGGCGGGCTATCTCGAGCTCAACGAGACCACCGAGGCCGGGGCGGCGCGCGAGGCGATGGAAGAAGCCTGCGCGCAGATCGCGATCGAGGGGCTGCTTGCGGTCTACAATATCGCGCGGATCAGCCAGGTCCAGCTCATCTACCGTGCCCGGCTTGTCACGCCGGAAATCGCCGCCGGCGAGGAGAGCCTGGAGGTCGGCCTGTTCGACTGGGCGGACGTGCCGACGGGCGAGCTTGCCTTTCCCTCGGTCCGGTGGGCGCTGTGCCACTACCGCGAGTCGCTGGCCGAGGCGGTCCCGCAGACCCGCGGCAACCCGCCCGGCGAGACCGGCGCGGAACCGGCCGCGCCATGACCGGCGCCGCGCTGTGGATCACCGAGGCGGAGGTGGCCGCGATGCTGTCCCTGCCTGAGGCGATCGATGCGCTGGAAGCCACGCTGCGGATGGAGGCCGCCGGGACGGCGGCCAACATGCCCAAGACGCATCTGATGGTCGCGGCCAACGATGCGATGCACGCGATCGGCGGGGCGATGTCCGGTGCGGGGATCTGCGGCACCAAAACCTGGGTCAACCTTCAGGGCCGCTCGCAGACCGTGCTCGTCCTGTTCTCGCTGGACGACGGCCGGTTGCGCGCAGTCGTGGAGGCGACCGCGCTGGGCCAGATGCGCACCGCGGCGATGACCGGGCTCGGCACGCGGCGGCTCGCCCGGCCGGATGCGGACGTGCTGGCCGTCATCGGTACCGGCAAGCAGGCGCTGCCCAAGATCGCCGCCTGCGCGGCGGTGCGCAGCCTGCGCGATGTCCGCGTCTTCAGCCGTCGGGCCGAGGCGCGCACGGCCTTCGCCGAACAGGCGCGCAGGACGCTCGACCTGCCGGTGCGCGCCTGCGGCTCCGTGGCCGAGACCGTCGCGGGCGCACCGATCCTTACCCTGATCACCAACGCGACCGCGCCGTTTCTCGATGCCTCGATGATCGCCCACGGCGCCCACATCAACGCCATGGGCGCGATCGTTCCGGCGCGGGCCGAGTTCGCGCAGGACGTCTTTCCGAGATGCGCGATGGTCGTCGTCGACACCGTTTCGGGTGTGCGCGCGCTCTCATCGGAGTTCCGCGAACGCTACGGCGCGCAGGCCGCGGCGTGGTCGGACGTCGTGCCGATATCACGGGTGATCGCACAGGGCGCACACCGCCCCGAAGGCTGCGACTTGACGCTGTTCAAGGCCATGGGGATGGGCATCTCTGACCTCGCGCTCGGCATCGCGGTGCTGGCGCGCGCAGAAGCCGACGGCCGCGGCACCGTCCTGCCCGAACGCGTGCGGGTGCCGCCGCGGCTGCGCTAGCCGAGGCCCGGGCGGCGGTTGCGTGCGGGTCGTCGTGCGACGGGCTTCGAGGCCGCCGAACCCGCATGCGCCGGCCTCGTTACAGTATCGTTACAGACACGGCGGTTCTGCGTATGCTCGGCAGAGAACGGCGGTGATCACGGAGCGACGACATGACGGCATGCATCGTGGGATGGGCCCACACCAAGTTCGGCAGGCATGAGGGCCGCGACATCGAATCCCTGATCACCGAGGTGGCCGGCCAGGCGCTCTGCGATGCCGGCGTGGCGCCGGCCGATGTCGACGAGATTTATGTCGGGCTGTTCAACGGCGGGTTCGTGGACCAGGACGTCCCGTCTTCGCTGGTCATCCAGAGCGACGATGCGCGGCGCGTC
>CAYFYS010000441.1:0-2678 GCA_964347365.1 uncultured Rhodospirillaceae bacterium
GCGGCCGAGACCGTCAAGGTGGGGATGCCGATACCGGTCACGCTCACCGATCTGGGCTACTACGCCCTCGGTGAGGAGCTTGGTTTCTTCAAGGAAGGCGACATCGATCTGCGGATCATCGTCTTCAAAGGCTCGGGCAAGATGGTCCCGCAGGTCGCAACCCGGAAGCTCGATATCGGCTGGGCACTGCCCGGCGCGCTGTTCAAGTCCTATCAGCCGGGGCGCACCCGGCTGCCGGTGGTCTATTTTTACAACATCATGCCGACCTGGACGCTGCAGCTCGGGGTGCTGGCGTCCTCGGACATCAGAACGGTTGCCGATCTCGAGGGCAGGAAGATCGGCATCGGCGCGCTGACCTGGGCCACGATCCCGATGCTGAAGGCGCGGCTCAAGGACGCCGGGCTTACGGTAGGCGAGAATGTCGAGCTCGCCGCGGTGGGGATCCTGGGCTCGGGATTCCTTGCGCTCAAACGCGGACGCGTCGATGCGCTCGACTACAACAACACCTGGCACGACATGCTGGAACTGTCCGGTACCAAGGTCCGGCGTCTGCCGATCAAGGAGAAGTTCCACAACCTGTTCACCAACGGCTTCATGGCCCACCGCGCCACACTGGAGCCCAAGCGCGACATGCTGGTGCGGTTTGCCCGTGGCATGGCCAAATCCTCGATCGCCTGTCAGGAGAACCCGGCCGCGTGCGTCAAGGCGTTCTGGCGCAAGCATCCGAACATGAAGTCGAAGGGCGATGAGGCGAAAGCCCTGGCGGCCTCGGTCGGGATGGTCAACAACCGGCTGGAACTGATGAATATCGGCGCGCAGGGCGTGGTCGGCAATATGGGTCACTGGCCGCGCAAGTCCTTCGAGTACTACGTCGATGCGTATTACGAGAGCGGCTGGATCACGACCCGCGATATCGCGATCGACGAGATGTACACCAACGCCATGATCGCCGATATCAACGCCTTCGACGAGAACGAGGTCAGGACCAAGGCGCGCGCGGCGAACTGAACGGTGGCCATGGCAGCCGGAGAGGTTGCCGCCTCGGCTGCGGACTCCGCTCCGGTGCTGGCCGCCCGGGGGCTCTCGCTGGTCTACCGGACCCGCCGGGGCACGATCACCGCCCTGGAGGCACTCGACTTGGCAATCGATCAGGGCGAGTTCTTCTCCCTGATCGGTCCGTCGGGCTGCGGCAAGTCGAGCTTCCTGAAGATCGCCGCCGGGCTGTTGCCCCAGACGGCCGGGACGATCACGCTCCACGGCGCGGCAGTCACCGGGCCGCGGCGCGAGGTGGGGGTGGTCTTCCAGCGTCCAACGCTGCTGCCCTGGAAGACCGTCGCCCAGAACGTGCTCGTGCCGGCCGAGACGCTGCGGCTCGACATGACCGGCGCCAGGGGCCGTGCGCACGACCTGCTCGATCTCGTCGGTCTCGGGGCGTTCGCCGACAACTACCCGAACGAGCTCTCCGGTGGCATGCAGCAACGCGTCGGCATCGCCCGGGCGCTGATCCACGATCCGGCGGTGCTGCTGATGGACGAGCCCTTCGCCGCCCTCGACGCCCTGACCCGCGAGCGGATGATGATGGAGTTGCAGGACATCTGGCTGTCGACCGGCAAGTCGGTCCTGTTCATCACCCACTCGATCCCCGAGGCGGTGTTCCTGTCCGACCGGGTGGCGGTGATGTCGCCGCGCCCGGGCCGGATCGTCCGCGAGCACACCGTAGGCATCGCACGCGCGCGCGACCTGGCGACGATGGCGGATGCGAAGTTCAACCAGACCTGCAACGAGCTCCGTGCCGAGCTCAAGGTCGATCTGTAGCGGTTGAGGGGCGGACATGACCGACAAGTTCAGGACCGCCCTTTATCCCCTGGTCACGGTCGCGGTCATCGTCATCGCCTGGGAGCTTGCGATTCGCGAGTTCGCTATCGAGGACTACATCCTGCCCCACCCGTGGCTGGTGGTGACCGCGATCATCGACGGGTTCGGCCAGGGCGGCTTCATGACGCATTTCTGGGCGACCGCCGAGGCGACGGTGCTGGGCTACGTCCTCGGCTGCGGGCTTGCCTTCCTGATCGGGGTCGCGGTTGCGGAATCGGCGACCTTCGACAAGTTCGTCTATCCCTGCGTGGTGGCCTTGCAGTCGATGCCCAAGGTCGCGCTGGCGCCGCTGATCCTAGTCTGGTTCGGTCACGAGATCGAGTCGCGGATCATCATGGTCGGGCTGATCTGCTTCTTCCCGATGTTCGTTAACACCGTCGTGGGCATCCGCCAGACCGATCCGGAGCTGATCGATCTGTGCAGGGCGTTCTCGGCCTCCCGGCGCTACGTGTTCTTCAACGCCAAGCTGCCCTCTGCGGCGAGCGAGATCTTCGCCGGTCTGCAGATCGGCGTGGTGCTGGCGCTCATCGGTGCCGTGGTGGCGGAGTTCGTCGCCTCCGAACGCGGGATCGGTCACATGATCGATTCGGCCGCGGTCAGCCTGACGGTTTCCAACATGTTCGCCGGGGTGATCATTCTCGCCGTGATGGGGGTGGTCGGCACCGCGATCGTGCGTGCCGTGCAGCGTCGGATCGTCTTCTGGGAGGGCGGTTCGACACGGGTCAATCTGGAGCAGGCATCGTGAACACGCCCGATTTGTGCGCGCTTGGCGGCGCGGAAGCCGCACGCCGGATCGCCGCCGG
>CAYFYS010000442.1:0-2670 GCA_964347365.1 uncultured Rhodospirillaceae bacterium
CCGCTGGTGGGCCCGCCGGTGGTGGGGGGCTTCGTTCGGTGGGTCCTGCTTGCCCGGCGCGGGCCGATCGGCGGGCTGTTGGACCGGGGCGTCGGCGGCACGGTCGCGTTCACGTGGCAGGGTGCGGCGCTGGCCGCGGCGATCATGGGCTTCCCCCTGATGGTCCGCGCGATCCGGCTCTCCTATGAGGCGATCGACCCGCGGCTCGAACAGGCCGCGCGCACGCTGGGCGCAACCAGGCTCGATGTGTTCGCGACCGTGACGCTGCCGCTGCTGGCCAACGGGATCACCGCCGGGCTCGTGCTCGCCTTCGCCCGCAGCTTGGGCGAGTTCGGCGCAACGATCGTTTTCGTCTCCTCCATCCCGGGCGAGACCCGGACCCTGCCGCTGGCGCTTTACGGCCTCGCCCAGACGCCGGGCGGGGAGGCGGGCGCGATGCGGCTTGCCGTCATCGCCGCCCTGCTCGCGCTGGCCGCGATGCTCGCCTCGGCCTGGCTCTCGCGGCGGTTTGTCTCCAGCAGCCGGAGCTGACCCGATGGTGTCCCGGATCGAGATCGACGTGGAGAAACGCCTGGGCGGCTTCCTGCTTGCGGCCAGCTTCGCTGCGGACGCGACCGGCGTGATCGCGCTGTTCGGCGCCTCGGGCGCCGGCAAGACCAGTCTGATCGACATGATCGCGGGCCGGGTCCGGCCCGATCGCGGGCGCATCGTCGTCGGCGATCGGGTCCTGTTCGATTCCGCGGCCGGAATCGACCGCCCGCCTGAGACGCGCCGGGCCGGCTACGTCTTCCAGGACGCCCGCCTGTTCCCGCATCTGAAGGTCGGCGCCAACCTCCGATACGGCCGGCGCCGGGCGCCGCGCACCGACCGCGCGGTCTCGTTCGACCGGGTGGTCGGTGCGCTCGATCTCGCCCCTTTGCTGGACCGCCGCATCCGCTATCTTTCCGGCGGTGAGCGTCAGCGGGTCGCCATCGGCCGCGCGCTCCTGACCAGCCCGCGAATCCTGCTGATGGACGAGCCGCTGGCCTCCCTCGATCCGGCGCGGCGCGCGGAGATCCTGCCGTTGATCGAGCACTTGCGGGACTCCTTCGCCATTCCGATCGTCTATGTCAGCCACCGCCTCGAAGAGATCGTCCGGCTGGCCGATACGCTGGTGCTGATGCACCAGGGCACGGCGTCGGCCGCCGGCCCTCTGGAGGAGATGATCAGCCATCTCGACGAGCGCGCGCTCGGCAGCCGCCGGATGGCCGGCAGCGTGTTCCACGCCAGGGTTCTCGAGCGCGGCGGGCTGCACGGCTCGGCCAGGCTCGGCTTCGGAGGCGGGACGATGCTGGTGCCCGATCCCGGTCTTGCGGTCGGCGCGGAACTGCGGGTCCACGTCCGTTCCCGGGACGTCTCGATCGCCCTGTCGCGGCCCGAGGACATCAGCGTGCAGAACATCTTCGCAGGCACGATCGCGGAGATCCAGGAACCCGACGGCGTCCATGTCGATATCGGCGTCCGACTCCGGGGCGCGGACGGAACGGTCCTGTGGGCGCGGCTGACACGGCATTCCACCCTCGCGCTCGGGCTGCGCACCGGTCAGGCGGTGCATGCTCTGGTCAAGGCGGTAGCGATCGACCCGCTGGGTGCAGGCCGGACCGATTGGCGGTCTCGTCGGCGTATGCCGCCATCGCACAGCTCAGACCGATGACGAAACCGCACCACGTGGTGTTCAACAGGTGATGGAACAGCATGGCATGGAGGGCGAAGGTTAGGGTCCAGCCGACGGCGACATCACCGGCGACGGACCGGCCCCACCGCCGGGGACGCCCCAGCAGGAGACCGAGATGGAGCAGCAACAACGCCAGCGGAACGATGCCCGCCTCGCCCAGGAACATTAGATACAGGTTGTGGACACCACAGGGAAACCAGTCCCGCCCGGACCGCCAGCCCCCAAGGACGCATTCATGATCGTCGTGGGGACCACAGGGAACGATGGACGGCCCGCTGCAATCGGTGTCCACGAAACGGCGGAATTCACCCAGACCGTTGCCGATAACGGGGGCTTCCTCGATCCGCTGGAGCGCATCCGGCCACAGATCCGCACGCGTCGTGAGACCGTCTCGCTTCGGCGCGGCCTCCGTGATCGACGACAGCCGATCCTTCTGATCCACGGAAAGCAAGGGCACACGTTCGGGAACGAGGATCATGAGGGCGACGATGCCCATCAGGGCCGCGCCGACCGGCCAGGCAACGAAGGATGGAGTCGCGAACCGCCGTGAAAACAAGGTGAAGAAAAGAACGACTGGCACGAGGGTGGCAAGCGCGGTTCTGGAGCCGGACATGATCACCGCCGCGACCCCCAGGACCAGGACCGCGCCGGTCAGCAGGCGGTGCCGGCCGTGCGGGGCGCGCTGCGCCAGCGCCAGCACGACCGCCAGGCAACCCACATAGCCGGCGTCGTTCGGATCGGTGAAAACGCCGGAAAATCGGAAGTCCGCGTCCGTGTGGACGAACAAGGTGAATCTCATCAGGACCGGCGACAGCAGGGTGAGGAGACAGGCCGTGCCAAGGATGACCAGGCACGCCGTCGACAGCGCCTGGATTCCGTTGCGCCGCAGCACCAGGGATCCGCCGATTGCCGCTGCCAGAACGGGCAGGACGGCGTAACCGTCTTTCAGAGCGGTC
>CAYFYS010000443.1:0-1048 GCA_964347365.1 uncultured Rhodospirillaceae bacterium
CGACAGGATGCGGCGACAGGACCTGTTCTCCTGCTATACCGTCCTGCCGCCGCAGGGCGCGCGCAAGCCCGAGCTTTACCAGCGCGAGGGCCGCCAGGTTCCGACGCTGCGCGTCACCGCCGAAGACGATGCGGGCGTGACTCTGAACGGCATGAAGATGCTGGGTACCTCGGCGGTTTTCGCCGATGACACCTGGGTCGGTAATCTGCTGCCGCTGGCCCCGGACCAGGGCAGGGAGTCGATCACCTGCGCGGTGGCGTTGAACGCGCCTGGCGTGTCGATCTGGTCGCGCAAACCGTTCGAACGCCACGTCGTCTCGGCGTTCGACAACCCGTTGTCGTCGCGCTTCGACGAAACCGATTCGATGGTCATCTTCGAAGACGTGCATGTGCCCTGGGAGAGGGTCTTCATCCACGACGATGCCGCCCTGTCGCGCGACATCTATTTCGAGACGCCGAGCCATGCGATGGGCAACCACCAGTCCAACGTCCGGTTCTGGGAGAAGCTGAAGCTGATCCTCGGCATCGCCAGCCAGATGACGGAGATCAACGGTGTCGGCCACGTTCCGGCCGTCCAGGGCACGCTCGGCGGGCTGGCTGCGATGGAGGCGGGGCTGGGCGCGATGATCCACGGCCAGATCCACGATGCCGAGGAAATCGTGCCGGGATATCTGACCGTCAACCGGCGTGCGATGTACGCCGCGCTGCACTGGTGCACCCACAACTATTACGAGATCTGCGAGATCGTGCGCGAACTTCTGGGCGCCGGCCCGTTTCAGATGCCGGCCGATATCTCGGTCGTCGAGGACCCCAAGTTGCGCGAGCAGTTCGAAACCTACTGGTCGGTCCCCGGACAGTCGGCGGTCGAGCGCATGAAGTTCATGAAGCTCGCCTGGGATCTCCTCGGCTCGGACTTCGCCGGGCGTCACTCCCAGTACGAGCGCTTCTATGCCGGACCGGCCTTCATCAGCACCCTTTACAGCCACTCGAACTGCCCGTGGGAAGACATGCGGGGGATCGTCAAGACCGTCCTGGACAGCTACGAACCA
>CAYFYS010000443.1:1058-2669 GCA_964347365.1 uncultured Rhodospirillaceae bacterium
GAGTACTCATGTTTTTTTGTAACAATTCATTAGATCCTGGACAGCTACGAAACACCCGCGCCCGGCCGCTCCGAGACCGCCAAATAGGGACTGTTCGGGGTCCGCTCAGCGGCCGGTGAAACGGGCGCCCCGCTTGGCGAGGAACGCCGCCAAGCCTTCGGCAAAGTCTGCGCTTGCCGCACACTCGCCGAACGCCGCCGCCTCGGCGGCAAGCTGGTCCTCCAGGGTGCGGTGGGACGATGCGTTGATCAGAGCCTTGGTCTTGGCATAGGCAAGCGTTGGGCCGGCCGCAAGCCGTGCTGCGAGCCCGGCGGCTTCGGCGTCGAGAGCCTCGGCCGGCACCACGCGGTTGATCAGCCCGATTTGCCTGGCCTCGTCGGCACCGAACCGCTCGCCGAGGCAGGCGATCTCGAAGGCACGCTTGCTACCGACCGCGCGCGGCAGCATGTAAGTTGATGATCCGTCCGGGCTGGTGCCGATATGGCAATAGGCCAGGGTGAACGTCGAATCCGCGGCCGCCAGCGCCATGTCGCAAGCCATCATCAGGCTCATTCCGAAGCCGGCGACCGCGCCCCGGACGCAGGCCAGGACCGGCTTGGGCATGCCGGCCACCGCCAGGATGCACGGATGGACCTGGTGGATGAAGGATTCGAACCTGTCGCGGCGTTCCGACCGGTCCGGCAGCTCCTCCAGCCAGGCGGAGAACGTCCTGATGTCGCCGCCGGCCATGAAATGTGCACCCCCGCCACGGACCAGCACCGCCCGGATGCCACCCTCGGCCGCTGCCGCCCGTGTTACCGCGACAAGCGCCGTGGCCATGTCGCGATCCAGCGCGTTGAGCGCATCGGGCCGGTTGAGCGTGATCGTACAGACGCCGCCGTCGACGGAAGCCTCTACGGTCGGGTTGGGAGACTCGATCATCCCCGCGGGGCTCCAGCCTCGGTCCGGCACGCCACCGCGGCGCACCGGGATTTTCTAGTCAGTCGAGAAACGCCGCCGGTGCGCGGCTGCTCAGCACGAGGTCGTCCTCGCAGTCGATCGCATCGCCGCCGGTTGCCGTGCAGGACACGACCTCGTTGACCACCAGCCTTGCCATGCCCGAGCACGTCACCTCGGTAATGTCGAACAGCCGCACGTGGATCCGCGACGGCTTGAGCCGACGGGTGTTCAGCCCGACCCTGCGGGTGATGAGCCCATCGTGATCGAAGATGAACACGTCGAGCTCGAGGTTTCTCACATCCCTTGCCGTGCCGTTGCGGATCACCAGGTAGACCCGGCAGCGATCCTGCATTTCCTCCAGCTTGTTGAGCTCGATGGCGATCTTTCCGGCCGGTGCGGTCGGGATCGGCTTGTGGGCGAAAGCCGCCTGGTTCAGTGCCAGGCTTGCGGCGAATCCGATCAGGGCTGCGGGCAGGCGCATCGATACATTACCGTTCGGGGTCGCCGGCCCAGCGGCGCGACGGGCCGGTTCGGGAACTTCGGGACATGTTCCCAGCCTGCCGTCCTGTCGCCTCCGTGGCAAGCCCAAACCCCCACGCCGGGTTCCCGCCGGTCCCGCGCGGCGGACCGTCCCTGGTGCACGCTCGCGGCGTCGGCGCTCAGATCAGCGGC
>CAYFYS010000444.1:0-2664 GCA_964347365.1 uncultured Rhodospirillaceae bacterium
AACCTTGGACCCGCTGATTAAGAGTCAGCTGCTCTACCAACTGAGCTATGCGCCCGCCCCGGGGAGAGGGCTTATAGCAAAGCCGGGCGGGGTTGGCCAGGGTGCGCGGACGGCCGAGGACGCCGATGCGGGCCCGCTCAAAACTCCTCCGCCACGCCGGACCTTCCGATCAGCACGTCGCGGTGGACGCTGGCCGACAACAGCAGTCCGAAGCCGATCATCACCGACAGCATCGCGGTACCGCCGTATGAAATCAGCGGCAGAGGCACACCGACGACCGGAACCAGGCCCATGACCATGGCGATGTTGATGAACACGTACAGCGAAACCGTCACCGCAACGCCGACGCCGACGGCCCGACCGAACTGATTGCGCACCCGTATCGAAAGCGCGACGCTGTACAGAAGCAGCACCAGGAACAGCCCGACCAGCGCCAGCCCGCCGAACAGGCCGAACTCTTCGGCCAGCATGGTGAAGATGAAGTCCGTCTGGCGCTCGGGCAGAAAGTTGAGATGCGCCTGGGTCCCCTGGATGAACCCTTTGCCGAAGACGCCGCCCGAGCCCAGGGCGATCTTGGACTGCAGGATGTGGTAGCCGGCACCCAGCGGATCGGTTTCCGGATCGAGGAAGGTCAGGATGCGCCGGCGCTGGTAGGGCAGAAGCAGCGACCACACAACCGGCAGGCTGACGAGTCCGAGCACGCCAACGACGGTGAACATCCACAATCGAACGCCAACCACGAACAGGATCGCCGTCCCGCCCACCAGCAGCATCACCGCAGTACCGAAATCGGGTTGGCGCAGCACCAGCACGACCGGCACCGACATCATCACAATCGGAGCGATCAGGAAGCCGGGCCGGCCGACCTGTTCGATCGTCGCGCCGTGGAAATAGCGCGCAAGCCCCAGCATCAGGGCGATCTTCATCAACTCCGACGGTTGGAGATTGAACACGCCAAGGTCGATCCAGCGTCGGGCGCCCATGCCGGTCGATCCGACGACTTCGACCGCGATCAGCAGCACCAGAACCGCGCCGTAGATCACATAGGCGTGACGCATCCAGAACCGGATATCAACCAGACCGATCACCAGCATCAACGTCAGTGCGACGCCGAAGCGCGCCGTCTGGCGGGCCGCCCAGGGCTCCCAGCTTCCGTTGCCGGCCGAATAGAGCATGCCCACGCCGATGCCTGCGATCGCGCAGAGCAGGACCACCAGCGGCCAGTCCAGCCGCGCGAGCTTCTGGCCAGGCGTCATCGCCCGACTGGCGGCGAGCCCGGAGCCCATGTACGCGCCCGCCGGCCGTGCTCAGCCGCGGCCCGGGCCGGGCACGGCCGCAGCCAGCCTGCGGGCGGCATCCGCGCCCAGCGGATCACGCCGCTGGGCCTCCAACAGCATGTCGCTGGCGATCGGGGTCGCGACCGAAGAGCCGGACCCGCCATGCTCGACCACGACCGCAACCGCATAGCGCGGCGTCGCGACCGGGGCGTAACCGACGAACAATGCGTGGTCGCGCTCATGCCAGGGCCGCTCGTGGTTCTTGAGCACCCCCGACGCGCGTTCGGCCTTTGAGATCCGCCGGACCTGGGAGGTGCCGGTCTTGCCGGCCAGCGCGAACCCCTCCTCGCGAATGGCGTATCTGTAAGCGGTGCCACGCCTGTCGTTGGCGACCGCGTCCATCCCCTGGTGCACCAGCTTGAGCGCGCCCGCGGAGATGTCGAGCGGAGGAAATTCCGCGGTGTCCGCCGCCCCGCCACGGCGGGGCGCGGCGCGGAGCAGTCGCGGCAGCACCGCCCTGCCCGTGGCCACGCGCGCGGTCATCACGGCAAGCTGCAACGGGGTGGTCAGCAGAAAGCCCTGGCCGATGCCGGTGATCAGGGTCTCGCCCTTCTGCCATTTCTCGCCGGTGGTAGCGAGCTTCCAGCCCGGCGTCGGCACCACACCCGCGCGTTCGCCCGGCAACGCATCGAGCAGCCTGGCCCCCAGACCCAGCCGCGTCGCCATCTCGGACATCCTGTCGATCCCGACCTTTCTGGCGAGGTCGTAGAAGTAGACGTCGCAGGAGTGCCTGATCGCGCCGAGCATATCGAGCCAGCCGTGGCCGTGCTTCTCCCAGCAATGGAAGGACGCCGTACCCAGCCGCCTGACCCCGGAGCAGAACACCCGGTGTTCGGGCTGCGCTACCCCGGCCTCCAGCGCCGCCAGGGTGACGGTTATCTTGAACGTCGAGCCCGGCGCATAAGCGCCTGCGATGGCCTTGTTGATCAACGGTTTCAACGGATCGGAGATCAAGGATCGCCAAGTCCTGGCGCTGAGCCCTGCGGCGAACTGATTGGGCTCGAAGCTCGGCGTGGATGCGATCGCCAGGATGTCGCCGGTCTCCACCCCGATCAGCACCGCGGCCGCGGATTGCTCGCGGGCCAGCCGGTCCTGGGCGAGCACCTGCAGCGGCAGGTCGAGCGTCAGCCGGACGTCACCGCCTGGCACGCCGTCGTTGCGGTCGAGTTCGCGGATCACCCGGCCGACCGCATTGACTTCCACTTGGCTCGAACCCGCCTTGCCGCGCAGCACCAGCTCGCGCGTCTTCTCGATCCCGTTCTTGCCGATTCTGCAGGCCGCCCGCAACGTGAACCTTACCGCCGTGGTGATGGACAACGGCGTCTAC
>CAYFYS010000445.1:0-2638 GCA_964347365.1 uncultured Rhodospirillaceae bacterium
TTCCACGTTGGGAGGACCCGCGGCTCCTGCGCGGCGGGGGCCGTTACAGCGACGACGTCAACCTCGCCCGCCAAGCCCATGGCGTGGTCCTGCGCTCACCCCACGCCCATGCCCGCATAGAAGGCATCGATGCCGAGGCGGCGGCGGGTGCACCCGGCGTGCTCGCGGTCTACACCCACGCCGATGTCGCCGACCTTGGCGGCATCCCGTGTGTTGTGCCACGCAACCGGGCCGACGGAACGCCGATGTTCACCCCGCCCAACCTTCCGCTGCGCAAGGACCGTGTCCGCATGGTGGGCGATCCCGTCGCCTTCGTGGTCGCCGAGACCGCTGCGCAGGCACGCGATGCGGCCGAGCTGGTCGTCGTGGACTACGTGACTCTGGGATCGGTCACCCGGACCGCCGATGCGCAGGCCCCGAACACACAGCCGGTATGGGACGAATGCCCGGACAATGTCTGCTTCGTCTTCGAGGAGGGCGACAAGGCGGCCACGGAGGCTGCGTTCGCGGACGCCCACCACATCACCGCGCTGGATTTCGTCGTCACCCGCGTCGCCGTCGCCCCGATGGAACCGCGTGCGTGCATCGGTGCCTACGACGCCTTCACCGGCCGCTACACGCTCCATACCGGGGTGCAGGGGCCGCACTGGATGCGTCAGGCGACCGCCGGGCCGATCCTCGGCATTTCCGAAGGCGACCTCAGGGTGATCAGCCGCGACATGGGCGGTGCGTTCGGGATGCGCTCCGGCCCCTATTGCGAATACGTGCTGTGCCTGTTCGCGGCCAGGGCGCTCGGTCGGCCCGTCAAATGGACCGGCGAGCGCTCGGAAGGGTTCATGAGCGACGACCAGGCCCGAGACAACATCTCCCGCGCGGAGCTCGCGCTCGACGCGGACGGAAGGTTCCTCGCCCTGCGGGTCGCCACGACGGCCAATCTCGGCGCCTATCTGACGCTCCTGGGGCCGCATTCTTCGACCAACAATCTCGGCTCTCTGGCGGGGCCGTACAGGACGCCGGCGATCTACACCCACATCACGGGCGTGTTCACCAACACGCAGTCCACCGGGCCCTATCGCGGCGCGGGGCGGCCGGAGGCCGCCTATGCGATCGAGCGGGTCATCGACACCGCGGCCGACGAGATGGGGATCGACGCAGCCGAGCTGCGCCGGCGCAACTACATCCCGGGCGATTCCTTCCCCTACAGGACCGGGCTCGTGTTCACCTACGATTCCGGCGCCTTCGAAAGCAACATGGACGCGGCCCTGAAGATGCTCGACCATGCCGGCTTCGCTGCACGTCGCGCAGCCGCCGAGGCGCGCGGCAGGCTCGCCGGGATCGGCATCGCCAACGTCATCGAGCAGTCCGCGGGCGGCTTCCCGGAATGGGCGCAGATCCGCTTCGACAGCGGGGGCTCGCTGACGCTGACCATGGGCACCCACAACCACGGTCAGGGGCACGAGACCATCTTCCGTCAGATCCTGTCGGACAAGCTCGGGCTGGAATTCGAGCAGATCCGCATCGCCCAAGGCGACAGCGACGCGGTGATGGCGGGCAACGGGACCTTCGGCTCACGCTCGTCCGGGGTCGGCGGCGCTTCGATCCTGATGGCCGCCGACAAGGTGATCGACAAGTGCCGCAAGATCGCCGCCCACGCGCTGGAAGCGGCCGAGGAGGACATCGCCTTCGCCGAGGGCCGCTTCACCGTCGCGGGCACCGACCGCAGCCTGGGGATGGTCGAAGTGGCGAGGCTCGCCAACTCCCACATGGCCGTGCCGCCCGGAACCGAGCCGGGGCTCAACGAATGGGCCGCCTGGACCCCGCCGGCGCCGACCTTTCCCAACGGCTGCCACGTCTGCGAGGTCGAGATCGACCCCGACACCGGGGTCTGCGAGATCCTGCGCTATGCCGCGGTCGATGACGTGGGCACCGTGATCAACCCGCTGCTGATGGAAGGCCAGCTCCATGGCGGGATCGTCCAGGGGATCGGTCAGATCGTGATGGAGAACGTCGTCTGGGAGCCCGGGTCGGGCCAGCTCCTGGCGGGCTCGTTCATGGATTACGCCATGCCCAGGGCCGATGATCTGCCGCGCTTCGAGATGGGCATCAACGAGGTGCCGACGCCGACCAACCCGATGGGCGTCAAGGGCGCCGGCGAGGCGGGCTGCGTCGGCGCGATGCCGGCGCTGATGAACGCGATCGTGGACGCGCTGAGCCCGCTGGGCGTGCGCAGCCTCGACATGCCGGCGACGCCCGAACGGCTGTGGCGGGCGATCAACGGTGCGGCGGCCTGACGGGCGCGGGGGAAGCGATGGAGTTCCAGAACCGGTTCAATGTCGATGTCCCGCCGGATGAGGCGTGGACGATCCTGACGGACATCGAGCGCATAGCGCCGTGCATGCCCGGTGCGAAGCTTACCGAGGTGATCGACGAGAACACCTTCGAAGGCACGGTCGCGGTCCGGCTCGGCCCGGTCGCTCTGACATTCGCCGGCACGGCCAGGTTCGAGGAGCGCGACGATGCCGGCCGGTCCGCCCGGGTGAAGGCCCAGGGGCGCGATGCCAAGGGCCGCGGCGGCGCCAATGCCGATGCGCGGTTCCGCCTGGTGCCGGCGGACGGTGCGGCGACCACGGTCGAGATC
>CAYFYS010000446.1:0-2619 GCA_964347365.1 uncultured Rhodospirillaceae bacterium
AATGCGATCCTCGATGCCGCGGCCCGGGCCTGCATTCGGCGTCTGCGGCCGCCGCAGGGTTGCTCGGATCGCGCGGTCTTGCCCCGGGGGTAAGCCCGGACTATATGTTGCGCCGCCGCCGGTCGGGCGCCCGTGCACCGGCTCGCGGTGCGGTTTCTCCATCCCGCTTCGGCGAAGACCGGGCCCGGCAAGGCCGCGGGCGTGGTGAAAATGGTAGACACGCCAGATTTAGGATCTGGTGGCGCAAGCCGTGGGGGTTCAAGTCCCTCCGCCCGCACCAGGGCCTGTGGCCCGCCGAGACGACGAGACGCCGATGCAAGTCACCCAGACCCACGCCGACGGCCTGAAGCGCGCGTATCGGATCAACATCCCCGCGCACGACATCGAGGAAAGGCTGAATGGCCGGCTGAACGAAATCGGCCGGACGGTCGCCGTGCCCGGTTTTCGTCCCGGCAAGGTGCCCATGGGGCTGCTGAAGAAGCGGTTCGGAGATGCCGTGCGCGGCGAGATCCTCGAGGCGACGATCCAGGATGCGACCCAGAACGCCTTTACCGACGAGGGGATTCGTCCGGCGCTGCAGCCCAAGGTCGACGTGGTGACCTTCCAGGACGGCGAAGATCTGGAGTATACCATAGCGCTGGAGCTGCTGCCCGAGATCGAGCCCATGGACTTCGCCAAGCTCGAGCTCGAACGCATGGTGACCGAACCGACCGAGGAGGCGATGGCCGAGGCCATCCGGCGGCTGGCCGAACGGCACGGCGGATTCAAGCCGATCGAGGACGGCCGCCCGGCCGCCCAGGGCGACCAGATCAAGATCGATTTCGTCGGCTCCATCGACGGCGAGGCGTTCGAAGGCGGTACGGCGGACGATGTCGTTCTGCAGATCGGCGCCGGCCGGTTCGTGCCCGGCTTCGACGAGCAGCTCCTCGGCATGGTGCCCGGCGGCGCGAAAACCATCGAGGTGCGCTTTCCCGACGACTACCCGGCGGAGAACCTCAAGGGCAGGACCGCCTCGTTTGCGGTAACTTGCAAGGAGCTGCTGGCCTCCGCGCCGGTCGAGATCGACGATGCCTTAGCCACGAGCATGGGGATGGAGAATCTCGACGCCCTGAGGGGCGCGGTCAGGAATGAGCTTGAGCGCGAATACGCGCAGATCGCGCGCGCCCGGCTGAAACGCAGCCTGCTGGACACGCTGTCGGACGGGCATTCCTTCGACCTGCCGCCGGGCATGGTCGCCCAGGAGTTCGAGGCGATCTGGTCGCAAATCGAGGAGGCCAGGAAACGCGACGCGCTCGATGAGGACGACAAGGAGCTTGCTGAAGACGCGCTGCGCGTGCGCTACACGACGATCGCCGAACGGCGGGTTCGGCTCGGCTTGTTGCTGTCCGAGGTCGGCGTCGCCAACAACATCCAGGTCAGCGACGAGGAGCTCAACCGCTCGATGATGCAGCAGGCCATGCGACACCCCGGCCATGAGTCGCGCATCTTCGAGTACTTCCAGAAGAACCCGCAGGCGATGCAGGAACTGCGGGCGCCGATCTTCGAAGACAAGGTGATTGACTTCATTATCGAAATGGCCCAGGTCACCGATCGCACGGTCGCTATCGAGGAGCTGACCGCCGAAGCGGCAGACGCCGGCGTCTGATCCGCGCCGGGGACGGCAGGCCTGCCGAGGCGGGGTGCGGGCGATGCGTTGAAGGAAGGGCAGTAACGCCCATGCATGAACCAGGTGAAGCGACCATGAACGCCCTCGTGCCGATGGTGGTCGAGCAGACCAATCGGGGCGAGCGCGCCTACGACATCTATTCCCGTCTCCTGAAGGAGCGGATCATCTTTCTCGTCGGCCCGGTTGACGACATCGTGTCCTCGCTGGTCTGCGCACAGCTCCTCTATCTCGAGTCGGAGAACCCGGCGAAGGACATCTCGTTTTACATCAACTCCCCGGGCGGGCTGGTGAGCGCCGGTCTTGCGATCTACGACACGATGCAGTACATCCGGCCGGAGATGTCGACGGTGTGCATCGGCCAGGCGGCCTCGATGGGCTCGCTGCTGCTGGCCGCCGGCGCCCCGGGCAAGCGCTTCTCGCTGCCCCATTCCCGACTGATGATCCATCAACCCTCGGGCGGGTTCCAGGGCCAGGCCGCCGACATCGAGATCCACGCCCGCGAGATCCTGACTCTCAGGGCACGGCTCAACCAGATCTATGTACGCCATACCGGCCAGGATATCGGGGTGATCGAAGAAGCGATGGATCGCGACAAGTTCCTCTCTCCGGGGGAGGCCAAGGCGTTCGGACTGATCGACGAGGTGGTCGAGAGCCGGCCGGTGCCGGAAGCGGCCGCATCGGGCGGCTGACCGGGCGGCGACCGACCGCTGGTGCGCAAGCGTGCGGATGGCAACGCTGGCCGGTCCCATCACGGCGCGGCGCGACAAGCGGCCGCGCATCATCCAGCGGGAGCGTTGCGGGGAGGCGATTTGACAAGCCTGCGGCCGGGCTTGCATGCTCGCGGTCCAACCACGCAAGGGAGATGACGATGAGGTTCAGCGGACGACGGGCGCCGGCTCTTCTCGGCGCGGCGCTGGCAGCCGCGATCACGGCCCCGGCCGCGGCCGAGACCG
>CAYFYS010000447.1:0-2616 GCA_964347365.1 uncultured Rhodospirillaceae bacterium
CTGTCCGCCGACCGCCGAGGCGCTGCTCTACGGTATTCTCCAGCTCCAGAAGAAAATTCGACGAACCAGCACGATCGCGCGCTGAACGCGCGCCGTGGTCGGTCGGCGACGCGACAAGGTCTTTCATGAACCAGGCCCTCATCGATCTCGGCGATTACCTTTCCGCCTCGATGCCGGTTCCCGAGACCGTCGGACGGATCGTCAACGACGAACTCGTGCTCGAGGTTCCCGCCGCGACCGTCGTCCGGGCCCTGAGTTTCCTGCGCGACGATGCGAACTGCCTGTTCAAGGTGCTGGTCGATCTCTGCGGGGTCGACTACCCGGCCCGTGAACAGCGCTTCGAGGTGGTCTACAACCTCCTGAGCCTGCACCATAACCAGCGCATCAGGGTCAAGCTTTCCGTTGCGGAGACGACGCCGGTTCCCAGCGTGTGCGCCGTCTATTCCTCGGCCGGCTGGTACGAGCGCGAGGCCTGGGACCTCTACGGCATCTATTTCGCCGGCAACCCCGATCTACGCCGGCTGATGACCGATTACGGCTTTGAGGGTCATCCGCTGCGAAAGGATTTCCCGCTGACCGGCCATGTCGAGCTGCGCTATGACGAGGAGCAGAAGCGGGTAGTCTACGAACCCGTTCGGCTGACCCAGGATTTCCGCAGCTTCGACTTCATGAGCCCGTGGGAGGGTGCGCGGGACATTCTGCCCGGCGACCGGAAGGCGGACGACGCGGGCGCCGGGGATTAGGCTCTTGGCCAAGACCGAAATCAAAAACCTCACGATGAACTTCGGCCCGCAACACCCTGCCGCGCACGGGGTCCTGCGGCTGGTGGTCGAAATGGACGGCGAGGTGATCGAGCGTGCCGATCCGCATATCGGTCTGCTGCACCGCGGCACCGAGAAGTTGATCGAGCACAAGACCTATCTCCAGGCG
This sequence comes from uncultured Rhodospirillaceae bacterium, assembly GCA_964347365.1. GTDB lineage: Bacteria > Pseudomonadota > Alphaproteobacteria > MPNO01 > MPNO01 > CAYFYS01. The sequence continues at coordinate 931 of CAYFYS010000447.1, forward strand.
GTGCCCTATTTCGACAGGTTGGACTACGTCGCGCCGATGTCCCAGGAGCACGCCTTCGCGCTGGCGACGGAGAAGCTCCTGGGCATCGAGGTGCCCGCGCGCGGCCAATATGTGCGCGTGCTGTTCAGCGAGATCTCCAGGCTGCTCAACCACGTCCTCAACGTCTGCACCTTCGCGCTCGACGTCGGCGCGATGACGCCGTTCCTCTGGGGGTTCGAGGAACGCGAGAAGATGATGGCCTTCTACGAGCGGGTGTGCGGTGCGCGTCTTCACGCCGCCTATTTCCGCCCGGGCGGGGTCCACCGGGACCTGCCGGCCGGGTTGGCCGAGGACATTGCGGCGTTCCGCGAGACCTTTCCCAAATTCATCGACGACACCGAAACCCTGCTGACCGAGAACCGGATTTTCAAGCAGCGCGCCGTGGACATCGGGACGATTTCGGTCGAGGACGCTCTGGACTGGGGCCTGTCGGGGCCGATGCTGCGGGCTTCGGGCCTGCCGTGGGATCTGCGCAAGTCCCAGCCCTACGATGTCTATGCCGCCATGGATTTCGATATTCCCGTCGGCCGGAATGGCGATTGCTACGATCGCTACCTGGTTCGCATCGAGGAGATGCGCCAAAGCCTCAGAATCATCGCGCAATGCCTGGCGGAGATGCCCGAAGGTCCGGTGCGGACCGACGACCACAAGATCACCCCGCCGCGGCGCAGCGAGATGAAGACCTCGATGGAAGCCCTGATCCACCACTTCAAGCTCTACACCGAGGGATACCGTGTGCCGGCCGGTGAAACCTATACCGCCGTCGAGGCGCCCAAGGGCGAGTTCGGCGTCTATCTGGTCGCAGATGGCACGAACAAGCCCTATCGCTGCAAGATCCGCGCGCCGGGCTTCGCCTTCCTGCAGGCTGCGGAGTTCATGTGCAAGGGCCACATGCTGGCCGATCTGGTGGCTATCGTCGGCTCGATGGACATCGTCTTCGGGGAGATCGACCGGTGAACGAGGCGCGGTTCGCCTTCAACCCGGAGAACCTCGACAAGGCGAGAGCCTGTATCGCGCGCTACCCCGAGGGGCGCCAGGCCTCGGCCGTCCTTCCGCTGCTCGACCTCGCCCAGCGTCAGAACGGCGGCTGGTTGTCGCCGCAGGCGATCGCGGCCGTGGCCGAGATGCTCGCCATGCCGCTGATCCGGGTCTATGAGGTGATCTCCTTCTACGAGATGTTCAATTCCCGGCCCGTCGGCCGGCACATGGTGCGGGTGTGTACGACCACGCCATGCATGCTGCGCGGCAGCACCGGGATCCTGGCCGCCTGCCAAGACGAGCTCGGCATTGCGGTCGGCGAGACCAGCGCCGATGGCAAGTTCACCCTCGCAGAGGTCGAGTGTCTGGGCGCCTGCGTCAACGCTCCGATCGTGTGGATTGGCGACGACTATTACGAGGATCTGGAGCCGGACCGGATCCGGGAGATCCTGCGAGCCTTGCGCGTCGGCCAGGCGTGTGCGCCCGGCCCCCAGATCGACCGGCAGAGATCTGCGCCGCTCGGCGGGCCGCGAACCCTGACCGCCGTTCCGGCCGCCGCGCCGCAAAGGGCCGCCGCCGCGCAAGGGGAGGGTTGATGGCGCTGACCGACAGGGACCGGATTTTCACCAACCTCTACGGCGAGCACGACTGGCGGCTGAAAGCCGCCCG
>CAYFYS010000448.1:0-2614 GCA_964347365.1 uncultured Rhodospirillaceae bacterium
CGAGCCCCGCGGGCCAGGACAGGCAGCCCAGGCGGGCCGCCGGGGGGGGCGAGACGGGCGCGAACGGGGCCGCACGGCAGGCCGGCGCGGCCGCCGCCAGCGTTGCGACTGTTGCGACAGCGAAGCAGAAGGCCCGGACCGCTTGCTTGCCCCACACCATGACCGCCAGCCCGTTCACTTCACGGGGCCGGTGCCGAGCCCCGCGGACCGAGACGTCCGCCGCTGCCCGACCCGGGCGCGGCAGTCGACCGTGCGATTATGGAGGCAGGGAATCGGGCGTCATTGATATCGATCAATGTCCGTCTCGACGCCGGCGGCGTCAGCTGCCCGGCAGGACGGCGCGGCAATCGACGGAAATCAGGCCGGCGTTCCGGCAGATAAAGTAGATCTTCCGCATGAAGCGATACGGAAACGGCAGCAACACCGGGCTTATGAACAGGCCCAGAGCCAACTTGAGAACCGACTTGCCCAGGAGCCCGGCTCGCCGCCGGCGTTCGGGAGCACCCTTGACGGCCCGCGCGGTGCGGCCGCGTCCGTTGACGAAGCCGCGTTTCAGGACGTTGAATGTCGTGTCCCGGTCGCCATGACCGCGCAGAACGATTGATCTCTGCGCGAGCGCCGTTGAAATGCCGGCATCGCGGGCGCGGATGAAGAAGTCCTTGTCCTGGCCCGTGACAAGGTCGGGATCGAAAAAAAGGCCACGGCAGCGTCGAAAACACGCCGACATGAAACAAGACGTTCAAGCCGCCGCAATGGCGCGGCAGGCCTTCCCGCCCGACCGCGCCGAATACCGGTTTCCTGAACTTTTTCAGCGTCGCCCTGGCCCAGCCAGGCGCGGGTGCAGAAGGGTCTGCCGCCAGGCCCCGAACACGATCCCGGCGCTCGTTCGGCGTTGTTCCTCGATAAGGTGTTTCAACCAGCCCGGATCGGGGCGGTCGTCATCGTCCAGGTATGCGATGAAATCGGGACTCAGTTGCAGCGCCGTCGTGATCGCGGTCTCGGCGGCAAGCTGACGACCCCGGCGGGGTTCCGTCACATAGCGGACCATCGCGCCGCCGCCCGCGCAAATCGCCTCGGCGGTAGGAGGTGCGTTATCGACGACAAGGATTGTCGGCGCCGGGATATCGCCATAGTCGAACCCAGCGAGGCGGTGAAGCAGGGAAGCGAGCAGTTCCGGGCGTTTATAAGTGCGGATGCAGACGACGATCTTCAGGGGGGGATGAATAATCCGCGCTCAACTTTCCGCTCCCAGGTAGTACTGCTTGACGAGCTCGTTCTCGGCCAGGGAGGCGGCGCTCTCACCGGCGAGCGCGATCTCGCCGTGGACGATCACATAGCCCCGGTCGGCGATCTTGATCGCCTGGTTGAAGTTCTGTTCGGCCATCAGGACGGTCAGGCCGTACTCCTCCTTGAGCTCCTTGATCTTGGCGATCATGCGGCTGACCAGGATCGGGGCGAGCCCGACGGAGGGCTCATCGACCAGAAGCAGCCGGGGTGCGGACATCAGCGCCCGGGCGATCGCCAGCATCTGCTGTTCGCCGCCGCTCATGCTGCCGGCGAGCTGGCGGCGGCGCTCGGCGAGCACCGGGAAGGCTTCCAGGCAGAAGGCGAGATTGCGCGCCAGCCCGCCTCGTGCGGCCTTGCGGAAGGCGCCCAGCGTGAGGTTCTCCTCCACCGTGAGGCGGGGGAACAGCCGGCGGCCCTCGGGGATCATCACCACGCCGTGCCCGACGACTTCGCGCGGCGACATCCCCAGAAGGTCGATGTCCGTGCCGTCGATCCCGAGCCGGATCTGTCCGCGATCCGGCCGGACGATGCCCATGATGCATTTCAGCAGGGTGCTCTTGCCGTTGCCGTTCGCGCCCAGCAGAGCCACCGTCTCGCCGTCGGCAACCGTGACCGACACCCCGTGCAGGACGCGCACGGTGCCGTAGCCGGCGTCGATCCCTTCGACCGTCAGCTCAAGCGCCAAGGTAAGCCCTTTCGACATCGGGGTTGGACAGGATCTCGTCCGGCTCGCCTTCGGCGATCTTCCGGCCGGCGTCCAGGACCACGATGCGCTGGGAGAAGCGCATCACCGCGCGCATGATGTGCTCGATCATGATGATGGTCACCCCGCCCTCGTTGAGGCGGAACAGGATTTCGAGAAGCTCGTCGACCTCGGCCGAGGACAGGCCGGCCATCGCCTCGTCGGAGATCAGCAGGCGCGGTCGGGCGGCCATCGCGCGCGCGAGTTCGAGCTTGCGCATCTCGATCTGGGTCAGCCCGGCCGAGGGCGTGTCCGCCCGGGCCGCAAGCCCCATCGAGTCCAGGATCGAACGCACGTTCTCGTCGATGGCACGGCGCGGTGTGCCGGTCGCGTACTCCACGGTGATCGCGAGGTTCTCGTAAACCGACATCGAACGGAACGGCCGCGGGATCTGGAAGCTTCGCGCGATGCCGGCCCGGGTGCGCTCATGCGCCTTGAGCCGGGTGACGTCCTTGCCGTCGAAGGCGATGTCGCCGTCATAGTTGAGCAGCGCGCCCGAGACGCAGTTGATGAGCGTCGTCTTGCCCGATCCGTTGGGGCCGATCAGGCCGAACCGCTCGCCCGGGGCGATATCCACGGAGATGT
>CAYFYS010000449.1:0-2588 GCA_964347365.1 uncultured Rhodospirillaceae bacterium
GCGTAATCAGCATGCCCCGGCCTGAACTTGTCCCTGATCTCGGAATAGTCTCTGGCGCGGGCGTCCCGGTTGCGGATCAGCAGCGCGACCGGCGTGCCGGTCGTCCGCCCTTCGAAGACGCCGGACAGGATCTCGACCGTGTCGGGCTCGCGCCGCTGGGTGACGAACCGGCTCTGGCCCGGTCTGCGCCTGTCGAGCCAGACCTGGATGTCGTCCGCCGAAAGGGCGATGCCGGGCGGCGTACCGTCGACGACGCAGCCGATCGCCGGGCCGTGGCTTTCGCCCCATGTGGTGAAGCGGAAGACCTTTCCCGACGTGTTGAACGACACCGCGGCGGCCCCGTCGGCCCTGCGCCGCGCTACCCGGCGGTGACGGTGGCGATGTCGGGCGCGTCGACTGCCTTCATGCCCACGACGTGATAGCCGCAATCGACGTGGTGGACCTCCCCGGTCACCCCGGCCGACAGGTCGGAGAGAAGATAGACGCTGGCACCGCCGACGTCGTCGATGGTCACGTTGCGCTTGAGCGGGGCGTTGAGCTCGTTCCACTTCAGAATGTAGCGGAAATCTCCGATGCCCGACGCCGCGAGGGTCTTTATCGGCCCGGCCGAGATCGCGTTGACCCGCAGGTTGTCGCGGCCGAGATCGGCGGCGAGGTATCTGACGCTGGCTTCCAGCGCGGCCTTGGCGACGCCCATGACGTTGTAGTGCGGCATCACGCGTTCGGCGCCGGAAAAGGTCAGGGTGAGCAGGCTGCCGCCGTTGCGCATCAGCTCCGAGGCGCGCCTGCACACCGCGGTGAACGAGTAGCAGGACACGTTCAGCGACATCGCGAAGTTCTCTGCCGAGGTGTCGACGTAGCGGCCCTTGAGTTCGTCCTTGTCGGAGAAGGCGATGGCATGGACGACGAAATCCAGGCCGCCCCAGCGGTCGGCGATCTGGCTGAAAACCCGGTCCAGGTCGTCGGAATCGGTGACATCGCACGGCAGCAGGAACGAGGAGCCGACTGATTCGGCGAGCGGTGCGACCCGCTTGACCAGAGCATCGTTCTGGTAGGTGAAGGCAAGCGCCGCGCCGTGCCCGGCGAGCGCGCGGGCGATGCCCCAGGCGATCGAGCGGTCATTGGCCACGCCCATGACCAGCCCGCGTTTCCCGTCCATCAACCCGCCGGACCGGGACATGCCATCCTCGCTGAGATCCACCGCCATGGGAAAACCCCCGCGTCGGGAGGCGGCGACATCCTACACCAACGGCTGCGACGGTCCAACCGCTGCGCATCGCGCCCGAAGTCGGCTCGCGCGATGCGACGAACGGGGATCGCGACATCCGGGTCGCATTGGGGTAACACCGGTGCGCCCGATTGAACGATGGCGGGCGGTTGCGCACGGACCGCCGGGGGAGGCATGACGTTTCGATGGCCGCCGACAGGAAGGATCCGATCGCGTTGTTCGCCGCCTGGCTCTCCGAGGCGGAGGCGCGCGAGCCCAACGACTCCACGGCGATGACCCTGGCCACGGTCGGCGCTGACGGGGCGCCGTCCGCACGCATGGTCCTGTTGAAGGGCGCCGACGAGCGGGGCTTCGTCTTCTACACCAATGCCAAGAGCCGGAAGGGGGTCGAGCTCGATACCACCGGCCGCGCGGCGATGGTCTTTCACTGGAAGGCGCTGCGCCGCCAGGTCAGGGTTGAGGGCGCGGTCGCACGGGTTTCTGACGCTGAGGCCGACGCTTATTTCGCCACGCGCGCGCGCGGCAGCCAGATCGGCGCCTGGGCATCGGACCAGTCGCGCCCGATGCCCGGCCGGTTCGCGATCGAACGGCGGGTGGCCGCCTTCGCCGCCAGGTTCGCCGCCGGGGCGGTGCCCAGACCGCCGCACTGGATCGGCTACAGGCTGGTGCCTACGGCGATCGAGTTCTGGCGCCACCGGCCGTTCCGGCTACACGAGCGGATCCTTTATGTCCGATCCCGGTCGGGAGGGTGGGAGACCGAGCGTCTCTACCCCTGAACGGCCTTGCGGGGGGAATCGAAATCGCCGATTCTCCGGCCGGCATCACATCGCAAGGGGACACGTCATGCGGTATCGGACGCTGCTGGTGCCCATCAGCGCCCCTGACGTCGGTCGCGCGATCCTGGAGACCGCTCTTCACCTGGCGCGGCGCTTCGATGCCCATATCGAGGTCCTCCACGTCCGACCCGACCCGCGCGGGCTGGTTCCCTACACCGGCGAGGGCATGGACGGCTCGATGATCGAGGAGATCATGGACGCTACCGAGCGCGAGGGCGCCGACCGCGCGGTCCGCGCGCGCGAGATGTTCGAACACTTCGTTGCGGACAACGGCTTGCGGGTGGTCGAAGAGCCGGATGCGGCGGCCGGGGTGACGCTGGCCTGGCGCACCGTGGTCGGGCGTGAGGACGAGACGGTGGCCGTGGAGGGCCGGCTCTACGACATGGTCGTGCTCGGCCGGCCGATCAAGGATGCGGCCCTGCCCGCGCCGATAACGCGGGAGGCGGCGCTGCTTGATACCCGGCGGCCGCTCCTGGTCGCACCGCCCGTCGCGCCGGCGGCGCTGGGCCGGCTCGCGGCGCTCG
>CAYFYS010000450.1:0-2575 GCA_964347365.1 uncultured Rhodospirillaceae bacterium
CGCGCGGGACCACCGAACCCCTTACGAGGATGGGTTGATGACACGCCCCGAACAGTCGGCGGTGCGCGCGGCTGCGCGCGCCGCCGACGCCGAGGCGCTGCGCGAGCTCGCCGAGATCGGCTGCACCGTCGAGGAGGCCGCGGCCTGGCTCGACCTTCCCGAGGCCGGGCTTGCGGCCGCGCTTGCCGCGCCGCCGCTGTCGGAAACCTGGGCGCGCGGTGCGGCGCGCGGGCGGGTGATCCTGCGCCGGGCCCAGTTCGCCCACGCCGTCAAGAGCGCCTCAATGGCCGTTCTGCTCGGCAAGCTCCGGCTCGGCCAGACCGATGCCGCCGCCGCCGGAGGCCTGACCATCATCGTCGACAGCGGAATCGATCGTGACCCGGATCCACAAGGTTAGCACCGGCTACCGGCCGCGGCCGCTGCAGGCGGAGATCCACCGCCGGTTGCAGCGGTTCTCCGTCCTGGTCTGCCATCGCCGCTTCGGCAAGACGGTGCTGTGCGTCAACGAGCTCATCGACCGCGCGCTGCGCGCCACCGTAACGCGGCCGCGCTATGCCTATATCGCGCCGTTCTACCGCCAAGCCAAGCAGGTGGCGTGGGACTACCTGAAGGCCTACACCGCGCCGGTCCCCGAACGCACGCTCAACGAAACGGAGTTGCGCATCGATCTGCCCAACGGCGCGCGCATCCAGCTCCACGGCGCGGACAACCCCGACGCCCTGCGGGGCATCTATCTCGACGGGGCGGTGCTCGACGAATACGCCCAGATGAGTCCGACCCTGTGGGGCGAGGTGATCCGCCCGGCGCTCGCCGACCGCAGCGGCTGGGCGATCTTCATCGGCACGCCCAAGGGCCACAACGCCTTCTGGCGCCGGTTCGAGGAGGCCAGGGCCGACCCGGCCTGGTATGCCGGCCTGTTCCGCGCCTCGCAGACCGGGGTGCTCGCGCCGGCGGAGCTCGCCGCGGCCCGGCGCGACATGAGCCCGGAGGAATACGCCCAGGAGTTCGAATGTTCCTTCGAGGCGGCGATCCGCGGCGCCTATTACGGACGTCTGATGGCCGATGCCCAGCGTTCCGGGCGGCTGCGCCCGATCGTGCCCGATCCCGTCCTGCCGGTCGACACCGCCTGGGACCTCGGCATCGGCGATCCGACCGCAATCTGGTTCGTCCAGCGCGCCGGTCCCGAAATCCGTCTGCTCGACTACTACGAGGCCGACGGGGAAGGGCTTGCCCATTACGCCCGGCTGCTGCAGGACAAGGCGGCGCGGCGCGGCTTCGTCTACGGGCGCCACTTTGCGCCCCAGGACGTGCTCGCCCGGGAGCTCGGCTCCGGCCGCACGCGCGAGGAACAGGCCCGCCGGCTCGGCATCCGCTTCAGCGTCGTTGCGCGGCACCGCGTGGACGATGGCATCAACGCCGTGCGCGCGGTGCTGCCACGCTGCTGGTTCGACAGCGAGCGCGCCCAGCGCGGCATCGAGTGCCTGCGCCGGTACCGGGCGGCCTATGACGCGCGGCTGGGCACGCTGGGCGACCGCCCGGTGCATGACGGGTTCAGCCACGGCGCGGACGCCTTCCGCTACCTCGCCATGGGGATGGGCGAGGGCTGGCATGCGCCCGGCACGCGGCGGGCGGACAGTTTCGAAGACCACATGGCGCGGCATCTCGCTGCGCGCCGGCATGCGCGGGAGGAGCTGATATGACCGCAGCGCCGATCCAACCGACCGAGGCGGCGGCGATGGACGACCCGAGTGGGCAGGCGCCCGGAACGGGCGTGGACGCGGTTGCGCGCGCACGCCACTGGCGCGGCGAGCTTGCGCGCGCCGCCCGGCTCCAGCGCGAATGGACTACCCGTGCCGAGAAGGTCGTGGAGCGCTACCGCGCCGAGCGCCGGTCCTCGGGCCGGCGCCGGTTCAACATCCTGTGGGCCAATACCGAGACGCTCAAGCCCGCGATCTATTCGCGCACCCCCGTACCCGACATCCGGCGGCGCCATCTCGATCCCGATCCGGTGGCGCGCGAGGCCGCCATGGTGCTGGAGCGCGCGTTGTCCTTTGCGATCGACGATCACGACTTCGACGGCGCCATGGAGGCGGCGCGCGACGACATGCTGCTGCCCGGCCGCGGCGTTGCGCGCATCGTCTACGAGCCGGTGCTCGCCCGGCGCGCACTGGAACGCCGGACGGTCGAGGGTGCGGAGGTCTTCCTGCTCGACGGACGGCCGGTCGCGCCCGAGGGCTTCGACGGCCGGACCGCCTATGTCGAGGAGGTGATCGACCAGCGCGCCTATTGCCGCCACGTTTACTGGAAGGACTATCGCGAGCAGCCCGCACGGTGCTGGCAGGACGTGCGCTGGGTCGCCTTCCGCCACACGATGACCCGCGCAGAGCTCATCGCGCGCTTCGGCGAGACCGGGCGCGCGGTCCCGCTGGAGGCCGCGCTCGACGGCATCGCCGAACACCGAACCGGCGCAGCGTCGCCCGGCCGCATCCCCGAGGAGGTCCGGCGCGCGGTGCTGTGGGAGATCTGGGACAAGAGCGCGCGGCGACGCATCATCCTCGCCGAGGGCCATGACGGG
>CAYFYS010000451.1:0-2557 GCA_964347365.1 uncultured Rhodospirillaceae bacterium
ACTTGTCCACGGGATGTTTCACGTGAAACATTGGACAGGCCTCCGGCCGGTCGCGCCGAAGCGGCTCACGCAGCCTGCCGGTTCGGGGGCTGGCTGGGCGCGCCGGTGGCGGTCGGCGGGGCGCTGCAGAACCCGGCGCTTGTCGCGCACGCCGCGCCCGCTTGACCCGGAACACCCCGAAGGGTGCGGCCATCAACCTCCGCGAACTTCATCAATCTCAACCCCTGTGCCTGGTCCGTCCGAGGCATTGTCCGCCCGGTGCACTTCGGATAGGGTTGTCGTCGAAGGGAGGCGTGCGATGGTGGACACCGCATGGCGGCTCGAGGGCGAATGGTTCGAGACCTGCAACTGCGCCTATCTCTGCCCGTGCATCATCACCCACATGCGCGCCCGGCCGACCGAAGGCGAATGCATCGTCGCCGGCGTCTATCACGTCGAGGAGGGGCGTTTCGGTGCGCTGTCGCTCGACGGGCTGAGTTTCGTGACGGTTATCCGCACCCCCGGACCGATGGCGGAGGGCAACTGGACCGTGGGCGCGATCATCGACCAGCGGGCGGACGCCGCGCAGCGCGAGGCGCTGACGGCGATCGTTTCGGGAAAGGCCGGCGGACCGCCGGATCGACTCAATGCCCTGATGGGCGAATTCGCCGGCGTCGTGTTCGCACCGATCACCTTCGCATCCGAAGGGCTGAGCCGTTCGGCCACGGTGCCGGGGCTGCTTGACCAGGCAGTCGCGGGGGTGGCCAGCGTCTCCAAACCCGGCGCGCCGATCTTTCTTGACAACGTCGCCCACCCGGCGGGCTCGCGGCTTGCGCTGGGCAAGGCCGTGCGCAGCCACCTCGATGCGTTCGGCCTGAAATGGGACGATGTCAGCGGCAACAACAACGGCCATTTCACCCGCTTCGTCTGGCAAAACGGGGCCGCGTGACGGTCGGTCGGCCGCAGCCGCAATCCGATCCGCACAAGCGGCTTCGACACCGGCACGGGGTGTGATACAAGCGCCCATGCGCTCAGACATCGCGGATCCGGCGTAGATGGCCAACCAGATTGGCCGGCCGGTTCGTCGTAAGGAGGACGAGCGCCTGCTGACCGGAAGCGGGCGGTTCAGCGACGACTTCTCGCTCGCTGGCCAGGTTCATGCGGTGCTCGTGCGTTCGGTCCATCCCCATGCGCGGATCGATGGCATCGATACGGACGCGGCGCGCGGCATGGACGGCGTGCTCGCCGTGCTGAACGGGGCGGACTGCGTGGCCGACGGGCTGGGCGAGATCCCGCACAGCGCGCTGCCGTCCACGAACCACGATCTCAGGTTGCACGGGCCCGGCGGGGCGGAGGTCTTCGTCGGCCGTCACGGGCTGCTGCCCATCGATCGGGCGCGCTATGTCGGCGAGCCCCTGGCCATGGTGATCGCACGGACCCGGGCGCAGGCTGCCGATGCGGCCGATGCGGTTCGGATCGCCTGTTCGCCGCTGCCTGCGGTGACCGATACGGCGGCTGCGCTGCGCCGCGATGCGCCGCGCGTTTGGGACGAATGCCCCGACAACGTGCTCGTGGAGACCTGGTTCGGCGACCAGGCGGCGACCGAGGCGGCGTTCGCATCGGCCGCCCGGGTGGTGCACCGACGCTATGCGATCGGCCGGGTGACCGGCGTGCCCCTGGAGCCGCGCGCTGCGCTCGGCGCCTTTGATCCCGCGACCGGGCGCTACACCATCCATGCCGGCAGCGGCGGGGCGGTGCGGCAGAAGCGCGAGATCGCTTCCGTCCTCGGCGTTGCGCCGGACAGGGTGCGCGTGCTGTCCTGCGATGTCGGCGGCAATTTCGGCACGCGCAACCGACTCTATGTCGAGTTCGGCCTGGTCGCCTGGGCAGCGCGACGCATGGGCCGTCCGGTCAAGCTCCGCATCGAGCGCGCCGAGGCGTTCCTTGCCGACTATCAGGGCCGCGACCTGGTGACCGAGGTCGCCCTCGCGCTCGACCGGGACGGCCGGTTTCTGGCCATGAAGGCGTCCAATCTCAGCAATGTCGGGGCGCGCTGCGTTTCCCTGTCGCCGCTGTCGAAGGGCGCAGGGATCCTCACCGGCTCCTACCGCATCCCGGCGGCTTGGCTGCGCGCACGCGCGGTCTTCTCCAACACCGCGCCGACGAACGCCTATCGCAGCTCCGGACGGCCCGAGGTGATCTTCGCCCTCGAGCGGCTGATCGAGGCCGCCGCCGGGGAGCTTGGCATCGATCCGGTGGCGTTGCGCCGGCGGAACCTCGTTCCGGCCGCCGAGATGCCCTACCGCAACGCCACCGGGATGGTCTATGACAGCGGGGATTACGCCAAATGCCTCGACATGGCGATCGACCTCGCCGACTGGGACGGGATCGTGGCGCGCAGGGCACGGACGCAGGCCGCCGGCCGGCTGCGCGGCCGCGGGCTCGCCCATTACGTCGAATCCTCCATCGGCACGCCTCGGGAGCAGGCGCGGCTGCGCATCGCGCGCGCCGGGGAGCGCGTCGGTCAAGATGGTTCGTAGTAAAAGACTTGATAAGTACCGAAGCCAGACCAGACATT
>CAYFYS010000452.1:0-2541 GCA_964347365.1 uncultured Rhodospirillaceae bacterium
GGCGGGCCAGGGCCCTTGCGGGTGCGGGTAGTCGGCGCCGAAAACCAGGATGTCGCGCAGGATATTGTCCTCATGCTGCAGCGCCTGGGCGGCGATGGCGTCTTCCTCGAACGTCACCCGAATCTGCCGCTTGACGTAGATGCTCGGCAGGGCTTCGAGGCCGGTTTCCCGGAACAGCCCCGGTCGTTCCTCGGCCTGGCGGTCCATCCAGTGGACCAGGAACGGCACCCAGCCGGCGCGGCATTCCGCAAAAAGGAGCTTCAGCCCTGGATGGCGCTGCAGCGCTCCGCAATAGACGATATCGGCGATCGGTCGGGCCAGCGAGAACGGCGCGCATGAGAAATAGGCCATCCGTTCGCCGCGCGCGGTCGGCGGGATTGCGGTCTTTGCGTTGCCGCCGATATGGACCGAACACACCATGCCGGTCTCATCGAACGCCTCCCAGACCGACTCCCAGCAGTCGTGGAACATTGGCTGCTCGCCGTCGAAGGGCACGAACTCCACCGACCGGCAGCCCAGCGCGGCCAGACGGCGGATCTCGCCCGGCACCGACGCGCAGTCGAAGACCGGCAGGATCGGCAGGATCATCAGCCGGTCCGGATCGTGGGTGTTGAGTTCCATCACCCAGTCGTTGTAGACCCGGTGAACTTCGTGGCGCAGCATCGGCTCGTCGATATCCCACTTGCGAGTCGAGCCGAACCCGACATAGCCGTAGACGCTGCCGTGGTCCATGTGCTCGAGCAGGAGCGTCGGATCGGACGGCGGCAGCGCGCCGTCGGGCACGCGCGCGCCGGACTTGCCGAAGAACTGATCCAGCAGCGCACGGTTGTCCGGCCCGTCGGCGGTGCCGCCGTCACGCCCCCTTATGATGCGGCCTTCCCAGCTCCAGTAGAGCCGGCCGCGATCCTCCACGACCTTGGGCGCGCGGTCCTTGAACTTCGCCGCGACGCGATCCTGCCAGAGATTGGCCGGGATCCACCTCTGGTCGAGGTGGTTGTCCGCGGAGTTGTACCTGTAGGTCACGCCGGGCGTGGTCATCTGCCTCCCCCAATGTCTTGCCTATCGACGGCGCGAACGCTTCCGGGCCGCGCGCTCGCCGGGGTCCGGGATCCGCCCTGGCATCCGTCGGGTCCGCGGGAGCCAGTCTTGGACGGGCGTGCGGAGCTTAGCAGACCGGGCCCGCCCCGGCGAACCGCCAATCCACGCCGGCGGCGGGCCGTCCCGTCGGCGCTCACATGCCGATGACGTCGCGGTCGTCCTCGTCGAAGAGCCGTTCGACGAGATCGCCGCGGCGGGTGATCACCGCGCGCTGGTTGACATAGCCCTTGTCGGTGATCTCGCCGGCCGCGACCGACGGGGGTTCGGCCATCAGGAGCGCGCGGGCGATGCGCCGGCTGCTGCCCGGGTTGCGGGCGTTGTAGGCTTCCAGCCTCCTGCGCATCGCCGCGATCACCAGCGGGTGACGCAGCGCGTCCTCGACCGGGCCGTCGCCGGCGAGCGCCCGGCAATGGGCGAGGTCGGGAAAGACCAGCAGCCCCAGCACGTCGCGGTTCTCGCCCACCACCACGGCGTCTTCGATCAGCGGGACGCCGGCGTCGATGACGGCGACCCGCACCGCCCCGACGGCAACCCAGCTGCCGCTCAGAAGCTTGAATTCCTCGGTGAGCCTTCCGTCATAGACCAGCCCCATGCCGGGGTCCGAGGGATCGCGCAGGAACCCCGCATCGCCGGTCTTGAGAAACCCCTCCTCGTCGAAGGCCGCGGCGTTGAGCTCCGGCCGGTCCAGATAGCCGGCCATGACGTTGGGGCCTCGGGCGCGGATCTCCAGTCGCCCCTGGGTGGGCACCAGCTTGACCTCGCAGCCCGGCACGGGCACACCGATCAGACCCGGCCGGTCGATTGGCCAGTGCGCGGTGGTGTGCAGCGGCGCAAGCTCGGTCATGCCCCAGGCGGAGACCATCGGCACCCGGACCCCGCGCGCAGCGACCGAAAGCGCCTCCAGCCGCGTCCACAACGCCGGCGGCAGCGAGGCTGCGGAATAGACGATCACCTGGAGTCGGTGAAAAAAACTCTCGCGCAGGGCTGCATCCGCTTCAAGGTGGGGGATCAGCATCGCATAGCCGCGCGGCACGTTGAAATGCGCCGTCGGCGAGACCGTGCGCAGGGCCTCTATCGTCGTTCCAATGCCGTCCTCGGTCGGCTTGCCGAGATCGATATGATAGGTGCCGCCGTTGCGCAGCACGGTGTTGAAGTTGTAGTTGGCGCCGCCGGCGTGGTGCCATGGCTGCCAATCGACCACCACCGGCGGGGCGTCCTCGTAGAACGGGAAGAGCTGAGCCAGCGCCTGCTGATTGGAGCACAGCATGCGATGGGTGTTGGGAACCGCCTTGGGCATGCCGGTCGAACCCGACGTGAACAGGATCTTGGCAACGTCCTCGGGCGCGACGGCATTGAAAGCGCGCCCGACCTCGGGGCCGGCCTCGGTTGCGGCCAGTGCGCAGAACGGCACCGACGCTGCCGCGCGGGGTGGGCGACCACCGT
>CAYFYS010000453.1:0-2532 GCA_964347365.1 uncultured Rhodospirillaceae bacterium
CCGCCAGAAGACCACGGGACGCCCCAGCACCATCCGCGGCAGCGGTACGCGGGTCACCTCATGGTTCCACGCCGCGACATACAATGCCCGGTCCAAGTACATCGCCCGCCCCCGTTTCGCCGCGCTGTCGACTTGCGGCGCCATCGTGCCGCCGGGATCAGCGTGAGGCAAGGCTTGATTGCGCCGGTTCGGAAAGGCTAATTGTTTGAAATGACGAAATAATAACTCAGGAGAAGCATGGTGGACACGGCCAAGCCCGCAGGTGCTGGCGACACCCTGCCCTTCCGGCCGGCAGCGGCCGAAGACGGCGACCGGGCCGGGCTTGCGGCCGAGCTCGTCGGGCGCGGGGTCGGGTTCCTGCTGCCGAGCTATGTCGACATGCACGGCGCATCCAAGGCGAAGATGGTGCCGATCGAGCACTTCGAGCGCATGATGTCCGGTTCCGAGCTCTTCACCGGCGCGGCGCTCGACGGCGTCCCCCAGGACGTCAGCGAGGAGGAGGTCGCCGCCCACCCCGACCCCCGATCCTGCCTGATCCTGCCCTGGCAACCCGATATCGCCTGGTTCGCCTCTAACCTGATGTGCCGGGGCGTACCGTTCGAGGCATGCAGCCGCAACATCCTGGAGCGGGTTCGCGCGCGCGCCGCCGGCGCGGGCCTGGGCATGAATCTCGGCGTGGAAACGGAGTTCTTCGTCTTTGCCAGGGGCCAGGACGGCGGGTTTTCTCCGGTCAGCCGCAAGGTCGCTCTCGCCAAGCCCGCCTACGATGTCTCGCGCCTGCTCGACAACCTCCATTGGATGAGCGAGCTCGTCGCGGCGATGAACGGCTGCGGCTGGGGCGTCTATTCCTTCGATCACGAGGACGGCATCGGTCAGTTCGAGGTCGACTTCGCCTATGCCGATGCGCTGGTGACAGCGGACCGTTTCGTCTTCTTCCGTCGGTTGGCCGACGAGATCGCCCGCAAGCACGGCTATTTTGCGAGCTTCATGCCCAAGCCGATGGCGAACTATTCGGGCAACGGCCTGCACTACAACATGTCGCTTTATGCCCTCGAGGACGGGCGCAACCTGTTCGGCGATGCGGCCGATCCGCGCGGTTGCGGGATGTCGGCCCTGGGCTACCGGTTCATCGCCGGCCTTCTGCGCCACCTGCCGGCGATCGTTGCGGTCACCGCCCCCAGCGTGAACAGCTACAAGCGGCTGATCCTCCAGGGCTCGATGTCGGGCTATACCTGGGCGCCGGTGTTCCGCTGCTACGGCGGCAACAACCGGACCAACACGCTGCGCATCCCGCTGGCCGGCGACCGGGTCGAACTGCGCGCCGCCGATCCGATGTGCAACCCCTATCTCGGCGCGGCGATGGTCCTGGCGGCGGGGCTGGAGGGTATCGAAGAGGGGCTGGATCCCGGCGCGCCGCACGCGGAGAACATGTACGAGAAATCGCCCGAGGAACTCGCCGCCGCCGGGGTGGAGGTGCTGCCGCGCACGCTCGCCGAGGCGCTGGACGGCTTCGAGGCCGACCCGCTGGGCCGGGCGGTGTTCGGCGGGCAGATGTATGATGCCTGGCTCGCCTACAAGCGCGGGGAATGGCTGGGCTACCTCAACCACGTCTCGGACTGGGAGCGCGAGCGCTATCTCCAGTTCTTCTGAGCGCGATTCCGAGCCGATCGAACCGCCGCCGATAGCGGGCCGCATCCAGGCGCCGGTCTACGCTCTGGCGTTCTGCTACGGCAACATCATGCCGATGGCCTCCGTCGTGATGCCGCTGTGGGCGCTGGAGCTGACCACCTCGCCGTTCCTGATCGGACTGGTCATCTCGTCCCGGCAGTTCCTGGTGGTCACGCTGTCGATCTATGGCGGGGCGCTGCTCGACCGCGGGCGACCGCACCGGGTGATGGTGCTGCTGGCGGTGGTCGCGGCGATCTCGTTTGCGCTGTTCCCGGTGATGCCGTTCATCTGGGCGGCGATCGCGCTGCAGATGATTTCGGGCTTCGCCGAGACCACCAACTGGATCGGCGCCCAGGCGATGTTCGGCCGGGCGCTGCGCGGCCGGGCCCTCTACGCCGGGCGGCTGACCGCTGCGGCGCGGACCGGCGGGTTCATCGGCCCCTGGCTGGTCGGGCTGTCCTGGCAGTTCCTCGGTCCGACGGGCGCCTTCGCCATGCTCGCGCTGTGGGTGCTGGCGGGCGCCGGTGCCGCGCTGTGCCTGCCGCGCACCGAGACGCCATCGTCGGCGTCGACGGCGGCACAGGCGGCGGCCGCGGCACCCGCCGGCCTGATGCCCAGGCGTTCCGATTACGCCAGCGCGTTCGGATTGCTGATCCTGCCGGCGGTGGCCCTGGTGATCCTGGCGACGTTCGTGCGCCAGACCGGGACCGGGATTCAGGCCTCCTTCTACGGGGTGTGGCTGAAGGAGATCGGCTTCGAGGCCGGCACCGTCGGGCTGCTGATCGGCATTTCGAGCGCGGCCGCGGCGGTGGCGGCGCTCAGCCTCGGAAGGCTCGGTCGTCTCTTCGCCGCTCACTGGCTCCT
>CAYFYS010000454.1:0-2519 GCA_964347365.1 uncultured Rhodospirillaceae bacterium
GACTCCAGCCGACGCCGCGACGATTCGCGGAGGGCCGCGCCTATGAGCGAAGGCTTCCAGTTTCTCGACATCATCCTGTTCGCGATGATCGCGGCCTTCCTGGTGCTCAGGCTGCGCGGCGTGCTCGGCCGCCGGACGGGGCACCAGACGCGCCCGCGGGACAACATGACACAACCGCGCAAGGATTCCGATGCCGAGGGCACGGTGGTCGAACTGCCCGACCGCGCCGGCACCGACCGGGCGGGTGCGGAAGACGCCGCTGGTGAGGAGTCCGAAGATGTCTCCGCGGTCGAGCCTCTGGCCGCCGGGCTCGCACGGATCCGCGCCGCCGATCCGTCCTTCGATCCCGGCGCGTTCCGCACCGGCGCGCGCGTCGCCTTCGAGATGATCGTCCATGCCTTCGCCACCGGCGATACCGGCACGCTGCGCACGCTGCTCGACAAGCCGGTGCTGGAGAACTTCCAGCAGGCGATCGCCGATCGTCTGGAGGCCGCCGAGACGCTCGAGACCACGCTGATCGGCATCAAGTCGGCCGAGATCCTGGACGCTTCAATGCGCGGGCGCGATGCGGTTCTGACGCTGAAGTTCGTCTCCGAACAGGTCAACGTGACCCGCGATGCCGAGGGCAACGTGATCGAAGGCGACCCCAGCCATGTCGCGGAGGTCACCGACATCTGGACGTTCTCGCGCAACACCCGCTCGCGCGATCCCAACTGGAGGCTGACGGCGACCCGGAGCGTCGGCTGATATCCAGGCCCATGGGTGCCGGCCCGCGCAGGACGCCGGTTGGCGCGCCCGGCCTTGCTCTGGTTCTGCTGGCGGTTCTGGCGAGCGCCTGCGAGCCGCCCGCCAGGGATGCCGCGCCGCGCCTGCGGTTGGAGCCGGTGTCGTTCTCCGCACTTGCGGGCTGGCGGGACGACCGCCATGCTGCGGCCCTGACGGCGCTCGAGCGGAGCTGCGCGATACGCACAAAGCGCCCGGCAACCGGCGATGAGCGCTTCGGCACCCCGGCGGCTTGGCGCGCCGCCTGCGCGGCGGCCGAAACCGTCGTGGCGGACGACCGCGCCGCAACGCGCGCCTATTTCGAGACTTGGTTCCGCCCCCACCGGGCTCTTGGCCCGGGCGGTGCGCACGGGCTGTTCACCGGGTATTTCGAACCCGAACTCGCCGCATCGCGGATGCGGCGCGCGGGCTTTGCGGTGCCGCTCCATCGCCGGCCGGACGATCTGGTCACGGTGCGGCTGGCGGACTTCCGCGCCGATTCCGCGCATGAGCGGCTTGCCGGGCGGGTCGTCGACGGCCGGCTTGCGCCCTATTTCAGCCGCGCGGAGATCGAAGCCGGGGCGCTGGCCGGGCGCGGGCTGGAGATCTTCTGGGCGGCCGATCCGATCGCGGTATTCTTCCTGCATATCCAGGGCTCGGGGCTGCTGCGGCTGCGCGACGGCACGCGGGTCAGGCTCGGCTACGCCGCGGCCAACGGCCGACCCTATACCGCCATAGGTCGGGTCCTGGTCCGCCGCGGCGCGCTCGCGCTGGAGGAGGTCTCGCTCCAGTCGATCCGGGCCTGGCTGCGGGCGAACCCCGATCAGGCCACGGACCTGATGGCCAGGAACGCCTCGTATGTCTTCTTCCGCGAGGTCGCCGGCGCCGGGCCGGTGGGCGCCCAGGGCGTCGCACTTACGCCTGGGCGCAGCATCGCGGTCGATCCGCGCCACCTGCCGCTGGGCCTGCCGATGTGGATCGACACCGCCTACCCGATGGCCGGCGGGCCACGGCTGCGCCGGCTGGTGGTGGCCCAGGACACCGGCGGTGCGATCCGCGGCGCGGTGCGCGCCGATCTGTTCTGGGGCGCCGGACCCGACGCCGAGGCGCATGCCGGCAGGATGCGCGCGCAGGGACGCTACTTCGCGCTTGTCCCCCGGCTGCCCGCCGTCGCCGCTTCCCGCTGAGACGGTACGCAGCGGCGATCGTGCGTTGCGCCGGGCGCCGCTGCGCGACATTCTCCCCCAATCATGACCGCCACCGTCGGATTGTTCGCCACCTGTATCGTCGATCTGTTCCGGCCCCAGGTGGGCTTCGCCGCCGCCCGGCTGATCGCGCAGGCGGGCTACGCCGTCACGGTGCCGGCGCGCCAGACCTGCTGCGGCCAGCCGGCCTACAACACCGGCGCCCGGCGGCGGGCGGCGCGCCTCGCCAGGGCGGTGATCGCCGCCTTCGAGGAGTTCGATCACGTCGTCGCCCCGTCGGGCTCATGCGCCTCGATCCTGCGCTGCCACTACCCCGGGCTGCTGGCTGAGGATCCGGGCTGGGCCGCGCGCGCCTGCGCGCTCGCCGAAAAGACCCATGAGCTGACGTCCTTCCTTGTCGACGTCGCCGGCTGGCGCCCGGCGGCGGTGAGCCCCCCGGACGGGGCGCTTACCTACCACGATGCGTGCTCGGGGCTGCGCGAGCTCGGCGTCCGTGACCAGCCGCGGGCGCTGCTGCGCGCCATCGACGGCCTGGCGCTGGTGGAAATGGAC
>CAYFYS010000455.1:0-2508 GCA_964347365.1 uncultured Rhodospirillaceae bacterium
CCGCCCTTGACCGGGGAGGCGAAACGATGCCCGAGGGAGGAATCGGCGCAGCGGTCAGGCGCAAGGAAGACTTCCGCTTCCTGACCGGTCGCGGCAACTTCACCGACGATGGCGCGAAATCAGGCGAGCTGTTCGCCCACATGCTGCGCTCGCCCCACGCCCATGCGGTGATCGGCAGCATCGACACCGCCGCGGCCGCCGCCGCACCGGGCGTGGTGATGGTACTGACCGGTGCGGATGCCGAGGCCGACGGCATCGGCGGCATGCCGTGTGGCTGGGGGATCACCTCCAGGGACGACACCCCGATGGCCGAGCCCAAATGGCCGGTCATCGCCGGGGACACAGCGCGCTATGCCGGCGAGATCGTCGCTGCGGTGATCGCCGAGACCGCCGAACAGGCGGCCGATGCAGCGGCGCTGATCGCGGTCGACTACCAGGTGCGGCCGGCATGCGTGGCCACCGCCAACGCCGCCGATGCGGGTGCACCGAACGTTCACGCCGAAGCGGCGGGGAATATCTGCTTCGACTGGGAGTTCGGCGACAAGGCCGCGACTGATGCCGCGTTCGAAGGCGCCACCACGGTCGCGGCGCTTGATCTGGTCAACCAGCGTATCGCGCCTCACCCGATGGAGCCGCGCGCAGCGGCCGCGGACTACGATCCGGGCGACGGCAAGCTCACCCTTTATTGCACCGCCCAGGCGGCGCATGCGATGCGTCTGCTGCTCGGTGCCTTCGTGCTCAACCAGCCCGAGCACAAATTCAGGGTCGTCGCGCCCGATGTCGGCGGCGGTTTCGGCACCAAGGTGCCGCCCTATTGCGAGTATGCGATCGTCTGTTGGGCCGCCCGCAAGCTGGCGCGGCCGGTGCGCTGGACCGCCCAGCGCGCGGAATCCTTCGTCACCGACACCCACGGCCGGGACCACGTCACCCGGGTCGAGATCGCGCTCGACGAGGCTGCGAAATTCACCGGTCTCAGGGTGCTGACGATGGCGAATCTGGGCGCCTACCTGTCGGCCTTCGCGCCGCTGGTCCCGACCTATCTCTACGCCACCCTGTTCGCCGGGCAGTACACCACGCCGGCGATCTGGACCAATGTCAAGGCGGTGTTCACCCATACCTCGCCGGTCGATGCGCTGCGCGGCGCGGGCCGGCCCGAGGCGACCTACCTGTTGGAGCGCATCATCGACGAGGCATCGCGCATCACCGGGGTCGACCCGGTGGAGATCCGTCGGCGTAACATGATCGCGGCCGATGCGTTCCCCTACCAGACGCCGGTAGCGCTGCTCTACGATTCCGGCCAGTACGAGAAGACCATGGACATCGCGGTCCAGGCCTCGGACTGGTCGGGGTTCGCCGTGCGCAGGCAGGCATCGGAGTCCGCGGGCAAGCTGCGCGGCATCGGCATCGCCACGCCGATCGAGGCGACCGGTGCGGCACCATCGGCCATCGCCGGCTCCTTGGGCGCCCGCGCCGGGCTCTACGAATCCGCCCAGGTGCGCTTCAACGCCACCGGGACGGTGACCGTCTTCGCGGGCACCCATAACCATGGCCAGGGTCACGAGACCACTTTCGCCCAGCTCATCACCGACAAGCTCGGCGTGCCGCTGGAGAATGTCGAGGTCGTGGAGGGCGACACCGACCGGTCGACCATGGGCATGGGCACCTACGGCTCGCGCTCGCTGTCGGTCGGCGGCAGCGCGATCGACCGGGCGATGGACAAGATCATCGCCAAGGGCAGGAAGATCGCCGCCCATCTCATGGAAGCCTCCGTGGAGGACGTCGATTTCCAGACCGGCACCTTCACCGTCAAGGGCACCGACAGATCGACCTCGATCGGCGAGGTCGCGTTCGCGGCCTATGTGCCGCACAACTACCCGCTGGAGGAGCTCGAGCCGGGGCTCGACGAGCAGGCCTATTTTGACCCCGCCAACTTCAACTTCCCCTACGCTGCCTATGTCTGCGAGGTGGAGATCGACCCGGAGACCGGCGCGACCACGGTGGAGCGCTTCACCGCGGTCGATGACGTCGGCACGATCGTCAATCCGATGATCGTCGAGGGGCAGGTCCATGGCGGGCTCGCCCACGGCATCGGCCAGGCGCTGTGCGAACAGGTCGTCTTCGACGACACCGGCCAGCCGCTGACCGGCTCGCTGATGGACTATCAGCTGCCGCGCGCCGAGGACGTGCCGCGTTTCGACCTCGATCACACCGTCACCCCGTGTCCGATGAACCCCCTCGGAGCCAAGGGCGTCGGCGAGATCGGCGCGATCGGCGCACCGGCGGCGGTGGTCAATGCGCTCGTCAACGCGCTGGCGCCGCTAGGGATCAACCACATCGACATGCCGGCGACATCGAACAGAATCTGGCACGCCATTCAGAACGCCAGGCCGTCCTAGGATCGGGGCGTCGAACAGGGAGTCTTTTGGACGATGTATGATTTCAACTACCGCAGGGCTTCATCTATCGAGGACGCGGTCGCCGCGGTCGGCGGCGCTGAGGACGGCCGGT
>CAYFYS010000456.1:0-2501 GCA_964347365.1 uncultured Rhodospirillaceae bacterium
GGCGGCCGGCGCGCTGGGGATCAACCTCGAGGACGGCGCGCCGGTGGACATCGCCGCGCGCGCGGTGGTGCTGGCGGCCGGCGGGCTCACCCGGCTGTACCGCCGCAACAGCGCTTCGGCCAACATGGGCGGGGACGCCTATGCGTTGGCGCTCCGCGCAGGCGCCGAGCTGATCGACATGGAGTTCCCGCAATTCTTCCCGA
Organism: uncultured Rhodospirillaceae bacterium; assembly: GCA_964347365.1. Classification (GTDB taxonomy): domain Bacteria; phylum Pseudomonadota; class Alphaproteobacteria; order MPNO01; family MPNO01; genus CAYFYS01. Next base: position 204 of record CAYFYS010000456.1, read on the forward strand.
TCGGCCATCTCGCGCCGCGGCTGGTCGGCATGGACCCGATCATGTGGGACCCCTTCCGCTACAAGCTCGGCGGGCGGTTGCTCAACGGCAACATGGAAGAGTTCATCGAGAACTATGGTGCGCAGGATTCCGGCGTCTACACGGCGCCGCGGGACGTTACCTCCTACGCCATCTTCAAGGAGGTCGAGGCCGGCCGCGCCGCGACGAACGGCGGGGTCTATCTCAGCTTCGCGCACATTGCCGAGCCCGCGCTGCGCCAGGCCTTTGGCCCGGTGATCGACCGGCTGGCCAGGAACGGTATCGATCTGACCGAACGCCCGATCGAGGTGGCGCCCATCGCGCATTACCACATGGGCGGGATCCGGGTGGACGAGCGCATGGCGACCCGGATCGAGGGGCTGTTCGCCGCCGGCGAGGCGGTCGGCGGCGCCAACGGCGCCAACCGGCTGTCGGGCAACGCCATTCCGGAAGCCTTCGTCTTCGGCGAGCGGGCCGGCCGGTTTGCCGCCGCTCACGCCGCGGGCGGCGCTGCGTCCTGGCGCCGGACCGATGACGGGCGCGCAGCGGCGCTCGTCGGCGCGGCCTACGGCTCCGGCGGCGCCGGTGCCGGGCTCGGCGTGCTGATGGCCGAACTCCAGGCGCTGATGTGGGACGATGTCGGGCTGCTGCGAACCGGGCCCGGCCTGGACCGGGCGCTGCGCAGGCTCCAGGAGATGTGCAGCCGAGACCTGCCTGCGCTCGCGCCGGTGCGCACGGGCCGTTTCAGCCACGCCCTGCTCGACTGGTTCGACCTGCGGGCATCGCTCCTGTGCGCGCAATCGGTCGCGCTGTGCGCGCGCAACCGCAAGGAGAGCCGCGGCGCCCATCAGCGCGAGGACCATCCGGCCACCGACCCCGCCTATGCGCGCAACCAGGTCGTCCGCCTGGCCGGGGACGGTGCGCTCGAATGCGGCTGGGCGATGGCGGTCGCGGACCGCCACGATCCGGTGCCGCTCCAGGCCGCCGAATGAGCCCGCGCACGGTAACCATCCGGGTCCGTCGCGGCACACCGGACGAGCGCGCGCGGATCGAGACCTTTTCCGTGCCCTATCGCGCGGGCATGTCGGTGCTCGACGCGGTGATGTGGGTGCGTGCCAACGTCGATTCGACGCTTGCCGTGCGCTATTCCTGCATCAACGCCAATGCGTGCAAGGAATGCATGCTCCATGTCGACGGCAGGACCGAGTACGCCTGCACCGCGCGCCTTGGTCCGGCCGGCGCGCTGATCGAGCCGCTGCCCAACAAGGCGCTGATCCGCGACCTGGTCACCGATATCGTCCCGCCCAGGGAACGGCTCGCCGCCCACCTGCCGGAGGCGTCCGGCTAACCTGACTTATTCGCGAGACGCCACGTTTATCGGCTGATTACGAGCGCGCAGGGTCTCCCGTTCAGCGCCTTTGCGGTGCTGGTGTCTGAGGTTTTCGATGTCGAGGTTGCGGGTTGAAGGGTCTCGGATTGGCGGGGCACGGCGCCCCGGCGGTCAGGGTTCCGAAGTGGCGAGCCGGCCTGTCAGCAGGCGGAACAGGGCGGCGTCGGGACAGGCCGAGGCGAAGTGAATGCGGACGCGGGCGGCCTTCTCGATCACCCGGGCGCCGATCTTGAGCAATCTCTGGCGGAGGGTGGCGAACTCGCACCAGGCGAGCGGCATCCGGCGCGGCACCGCGTCGCGGAGCGCGAGCATCAGCCAGTAGGCGGCGGTGTGGAGGACCAGCCGGAACTGGTTGGCGAGCGGGCTCTGGCAGGAGGTGCGGCCGGAGGCGAGTTGGACCTTGTGCTGCTTGATGAGGTTCTCGGCCTGTCCGCGGGCGCAGTAGGTCCCCTCGTAGAGGCGGCGCGGCTCGCCGTCGAGCGAGGTGACGATGTAGCGGGCGTCGAAGCCGCGCGGCGTCGCCTCCAGCCGGGCGACGACCTTGCGCTTGCGGCGCCATGAGCCGGCGGCGTAATCGAAGCTGGCAAAGCCGCGCACCTTGTCCGCGCCGGTCTCGGCGCGGTGCACTTTGAGATCGTCGCCCACCTCGTAGGCCAGCGCGTGCAACGCGGCGTTGCCGGCCAAGCCGAAGATATAGTCGACGCCGTTGTCCTCGCACCAGCCCATCGCCTCGCGGCGGCCGTAATGGCTGTCCCCCCGGAAGGTCAGCCGGGTGCGCGGCCAGTGCCGGCGGATGCGCCCAACCAGGTGCTTGATGAGGATGCGGACCTCCGCGCCCGACGGCGTCTTGCCCGGGCGCAGGAGAACCGCCACCGGCTTGCCGCTCTCGA